>JAESQQ010000381.1 GCA_016765095.1 Planctomycetota bacterium
ACAAATCAGGGGGGCCCAAGGGGGGACGAAGTCCCCCCCCTTGGGGTGAAACCCCAGGAGGGGAGTTCCGTAGCGAGGAACGAGCGAAGGGACGGGGAGCTCTCTCCCCCTAATAAACACAGCGGGGAGCTCTCGCTCTAGTAAACACTCCCCCTACCCCTAGCAACACAGGCCGCCAGGGGCTCGCACCCTGCTGGGCTCGATTTGGAATCGTGCTTGATCCTTGATCGCGACCTATAGCGGGTGTCGCCCTCGCCTCAATCGAAGCGTGTGGCTGATCAAAGCGGGCTACGGGAATCGCACCCGTGCTAGGACCTTGGAAGAGTTCTGTGCTACTGCTACACCAAGCCCGCATGTGGCGGACGCCGGAGACCGGCTGAGCGCTTCGCCCTGGGGCTGGCGCTCGAGAGCTGGGAAGCTCTCCGTCCGCTGGACGATCGAATTTTCAATGACAGGACGCACAAGTTCCGAACGCCACATGGACGCTTGAGGACTTGTTTGTCAGGTGGTTCGCTCGTCGCTTCGCGCCGTGCTCCCCGTTCAATTCCACATACGAGGTCCCCCTGGTGCGGTGTCAGTGTTCACAGAGTTTTTCTCAGTGAGCCTTGAAGTCGCTGGTTGCGTTCGCGACTCGTGACGCCCGCCCGGCCCGCTGCGAAAGGGGCTTGGGCCGGGCGCCGAACGCGAGGGGGGATTCCTGGAGTAGGCTGGGGAGGTGAATCCGCCAGCAGGAACCGCTGCTCCCGAGGACGCTTCCCTTCTTCCTGAGGAGGCGAACGGTCCTCCCTCGACCCATGACGTGACCGGGCTCCCCAAACCTCCCTACACCCTGGAGGAGGTGAAGCTCGGGGGCTCCGCTCCGAGCGATTCGGGGGACCCGACGGACAAGACTGTGGTGGTCCTTCCCGGTCAGGCCCGGGACGAGATCCCCGAACGGGCGCCGCTTCGCCAGATCGGGGACTACCGGATTCAAGCCATGATCGGGCGAGGCGGCATGGGCGTCGTGACGCTCGCGTTCTCACCGGACGGGGAAGCGGTCGCCCTCAAGCTCTTGCCGCCCGAGTCCCTCGACGAGGTCGGCCGGCGCAGGTTCGTGCGCGAACAGGACGCGCTGGCGCGAGTGAAGCACGAGCACGTGGTCCAGCTCCGGGGAGCTGGCTTCGACGAGGCGAGCGGCCAGCCCTACATAGCCATGGAGTGGGTCCCGGGGATCTGCCTGCACGACGTCCTTGAGCGGCTCGGCCGGCTGAGCCCGGCGGAGTCGATCTACGTTCTGCACGCGTTGGCCCAGGGTCTGGCTGCGGCGCACGCGGAGGGGGTGATCCACCGGGACCTCAAGCCGAGCAACGTGCTCGTGACTCCTGAGGGCGGCGTGAAGCTGATCGACTTTGGGCTCGCCTTGAGCGAGGACGTCTCGCAGCGGCTGACGCGACGTGGATACGTCGTGGGCACGCGGTCCTTCATTCCGCCGGAGGTCCTCGAGCGGGACGAGCCCTGGAGCGGCGCCTCGGATTGCTTCGCCCTCGGCGTGCTGGGGAGCTACTTCTTGGGCGGTCATGACGACTTGATCGTGGCGGAGTTGAGTCAGGCTCCCTACGACGATCCCTATCTGGTCGTCCCCGCAGTCAAGGGCCTCCCCGGTCCGCCCGAGCTAAGGGCGCTGCTGACCGAGCTGCGCCAGTCGGACGCCGGCTTGCGCCCGAGCGCGGCTGAGTCGGCGGCCCGGTTAGGGGAGCTCCTGCCGGCGCCAGAGGCCTTGACCCAGTTCTGGGGTCTGGTCACGGAGTTCTATCAGGCCGCAGCAGACGATCTCGTCTCGCGGACCCTCTCCGTGGGGTCTGAGGCTCCCGCTCGAGGCACCGTCGGGCTCGAGGTCGGCACGGACCTCAACGGATATCGAATCCAGGAGGAGCTCTCGCGCGGCGCTATGGGTGCTGTGTTTCGGGCTCACCACGCGGCCCTCGATCGGCCCGTGGCGCTCAAGGTCCTCCTCGCGGGGGACCTCGCGAGCGACGAGGATCGGGGGCGCTTCCTGCGCGAGGCTGAGGCGTCTGCCGCCCTCGACCACCCCAACGTCGTCAAGGTCCTAGACGCTGGTGAGGCCCGTGGCGCGCAGTACATAGTCATGGAGCTCGTGGGCGGCGGGACGCTTCGAGGGCGAATGACCAAGGGCGAGCCGCTCGATCCCGAGGACGCGCTCACGATCTTCGAGGGGATCTGCGCTGGGGTCAGTCACGCTCACGGGCGCGGCGTGATTCACCGCGACTTGAAGCCAGAGAACGTGATGCTCGGTGACGGCGGTCGTCCTCAGGTGACGGACTTCGGGCTCGCGAAGCGGGTTGAGGAGGGGGCCGAGGACGTTCACTTGACCGTCGACGGCGCGCTGATGGGGACCGTGGCCTACATGGCGCCCGAGCAGGCGCGTGGCCAAATGAGGACCCTGGACGTGCGGGCCGACGTCTACGCCTTGGGCGTCATGTTCTACGAGTTCCTCTGCGGGCAGCTCCCGTTCACGGGGCACTTCGCGCAGCTGATCGACCGCAAGCTGCGAACCGATCCGACTCCGCCGCGCAAGGTGGCGCCGGGGGTCCCCTGGGAGCTCGAGGCGATCTGCCTGCGAGCCATGGAGCGCGAGCCCGACCGGCGCTACCCGACGGTCCAGTCCCTCTCGGAGGATCTCACCCGTTTCCGGCGAGGGTTGCCCGTCCAGGCTCGCCCGGCGGGGATCGTCTATCGGCTGAGGAAGTGGATCGGGCGTCACACGTGGGGCGTGAGCCTGGCGGCGATTCTGGTCGTGGTCTCGAGTGGGGCCGTCGGCAACACCCTCTGGGCGGTCGAGGAGCGCGAGCGGATCAAGGCGGAGCGAGTCGAGGCGGACGCGCGGGAGACGGCTCGCAAGGCACAGGTCGCGGTCCGCGAGGTGCGCGCGCGGGCCGAGGAGAAGCGCAAAGGGGTCGAGGCCGAGCGCAAAGGGCTCGAGGCCGAGCGGGCCAAGGCTGAGGCGCTGGCCACGGCTGAGGCCAAGCGAGTCGCTGCCCACGAGGATCGCGTTCGTGCTGAAGTCGGCTCCGCCTGGGAGGCCGCCGCGGTCGGCTCCTACACCCTGGCGGCTGAGCTCTTTCAAGTCGCGAGCGAGCTCGTCGGGACAGAGCCGGTCGCCATGAACCTGGACCGGCTTCCGGTCCCCAAGCGCCTTCGCCAGGACCTGGGCGTGAAAGGGCCTGAGTTCGTGACCCCCAGTCTGCTGCGCGAGTGGTCTCGAGGGACCCGCGGCGCGGCGGTGGCCGCGGAGGCCTCGCGTCTGCTCGGTGTCGGGCGAACGCTGCGGGCCGAGGCGCGCGCGCAGTACCACGCGGGCACAGAGTCGACTGAGGTTCGCAAGCTCTACTTCCGCGCCCTGGAGGAGCTGCGGAGTTCGCTGCGCCAGGTCCCCGACTTCCCCGACGCGCTCCGCGAGCACAAGGGGCTCTCGCGGGAGTTCGGGGCGGTCTTGTTCGACCAGGGTTACTACGAGTTGGCCGATTTCGTGCTCATGATGGCGGGTGGGATCAAGCTCCAGCCGACCGATCTCCCCAAGGATCCGACCTTGGACGTGGTGGAGGCGGACAAGGCGCTGATTCGCCACGCGTTTGGGGGTCGGGTCTCCTTCGTGCCGACCAAGGCCTTCAAGGCGGTCCGGGAGGAGCTCCGCCAGCGGGCGCCGAAGCTCCAATGCACGCTCCAGATCAGGACCTCGATCAAGACGAAGGGGCCGATTCCCACTCTTTGGCTCACGGGGGTCGAGGTCCGGATTGGGAACCCCTCGGCTGGCACGATCCGGCCTTCGGTCTTGGTGTCTTGCGTGGAGAAGGAGGCCTTTCGGCCGGTCTCTCAGGATCCGCGCGGGTTTCGGGTCGTGGGAGCCCTCGAGCGGACACGCAAGTTCAACCTCCCGAGGCTCGTGGCCGGCGTCCGGGCTGCAGTCCTCAAGGAGGCCGGTCTGGCGCGTTGAACCCCGCGTCGCAGGGGGGGTCCCCGAGAGCTACGCGGAGGGGGTCGAGGCGCTAAGATCAGCGCCGGTGAATCCCAAAGATCCCCCCAAGCCCTGTGTGATCGTCGTCGACGACGAGCCGGACCAGCTCCAAGCGTTCCGGCTCAACTTCCGACGTGACTTCGACCTCCGGTTGGCGGGCAGCGGCGAAGAAGCCCTCAAAATGCTCGAGGAGGTCGAGGCGGCGGTCCTCTTGACCGATCAACGCATGCCCAACATGACGGGGGTCGAGCTCCTGGAGCGCGCCAAGGTCGTGCGACCCGACACGGTCCGAATGGTCGTGACGGCCTACAAGGACGCGAGCTCGATCCTAGACGCGGTCAACAAGGGCGACGTCTACCGCTACGTGGTCAAGCCGTGGAACGCGGACGAAATGCGGATCACGATCCGGCGCGCGATCGAGCGGTTCGAGCTCGTCAAAGAGAACCAGCGCCTGGTCGTCCAGCTCAAGGCGGTCAACGCCTACCTCCAAGAGGAGATCCAAGAGGAGTACGACTGGTCGGACGTGGTCGGGACCGACGGCGGCCTCAAGCAGGTGTTCGAGGATCTGCGGAAGGTCGCCTCGACTCGCTCGACGTGTCTGATTCGGGGCGAGACCGGCACGGGCAAAGAGCTCGTGGCGCGCGCGATCCACTACGCGAGTCCGCGGGCCGACAAGGCGCTGGTCAAGCTCAACTGCGCTGCGCTCCCCGAGGGCCTGCTCGAGAGCGAGCTCTTTGGGCACGAGAAGGGCTCGTTCACGGGCGCCGACCGCCGCAGGTTGGGTCGGTTCGAGCTCGCCGACGGCGGGACCCTGTTCCTCGACGAGATCGGAGACGTGAGCCAGGCCATGCAGGCCAAGCTCCTCCGCGTGCTTCAAGAGCGAGAGTTCGAGCGCGTCGGCGGAACCGAGACGATCAAAGTCGACGTGCGCGTCGTCGCAGCGACCCACTGCGCGCTGGAGGAAATGGTCCAGAAGGGTGAGTTCCGCGAGGACCTCTACTTCCGGCTCAACGTGTTCCCGATCCAGATCCCTCCCCTGCGGCGCCGCAAGGAGGACATTCCCGAGCTGGCTCGGTTCTTCCTCAAGCGGCACGCCGCCGAGGCCGGTCGGTTCCAGCTCGAGGACTTCGCGGCGGACGCGATCGCGCGCCTCGCCTCCTACCCCTGGCCGGGCAATGTCCGCGAGCTCGAGAACGTGATCGAGCGGGCGGTGATCCTCTGCACCGAGGGGTCGCGGATCCACGCCGACGACCTGCGCTTTCTCGACCTCGGCGCGCGGCGCTCGCTGTCCGATCGCGAGCCCGTGCCCGAAGACGGCTCACTCCCCCAAGCCCTCGAGCGGATCGAGCGCGACGAGCTGGTGCGCGCCATGGAGGAGGCCAAGGGCAGCAAGGCCGCAGCGGCCCGGATCTTGGGGATCAACCGCAGCACGCTCTACTATCGCCTCCGCAAGCACGGCCTCGCCGAACGCTACGGGCTCCCGCCCGAGTCCTGAGAGGCGCACGCGTGACAGACGCGGTCGGCCTCGTCCTAGAGGCAGTCGAGAAGCGCTTCGGTGATCACCAGGCGCTCGCGGGCGTTGATCTCACGGTTCGTCCTGGGGAGTTCTTCACCCTCCTGGGCCCGAGCGGGTGCGGAAAGACGACCCTCCTCCGGGTCGTGGCGGGCTTCGAACGCCCTGACGCGGGGACCGTCAGCCTGGGCGGGAATGACCTGGCCGGCGTCCCGCCTCACAAGCGCGACATTGGCCTCGTGTTCCAGTCTTACGCCTTGTTCCCGCACCTCGACGTCGCCGAAAACGTCGCGTTTGGACTTGTTGAGCGAGGGCTCGGGCGCGCCGAGCGCGAAGAGCAGGTTCGCCTCTCTTTGGCTCGCGTCCGGCTCAGCGACCTCGGCGAGCGAGCTCCGAGCGAGCTGAGCGGGGGCCAGCAGCAGCGGGTTGGGATCGCGCGGGCGCTCGCGATCGGGCCGCAGCTGTTGCTCATGGACGAGCCGCTCTCGAACCTCGACGCCAAGCTTCGCTTGACCATGCGCGAGGAGATCCGCGCGCTCCAGCAGGCGGACGGGACGACGACGATCTACGTGACCCACGACCAGGAGGAGGCGCTCGCGATCTCGGATCGAATCGCCGTTCTCTCGGAGGGACGCATTGAGCAAGTGGGCACGCCGTGGGAGATCTACCGGCGTCCGACGACGATCTTCGTGGCCGGGTTCGTGGGCCAGATCTCTTGGGTCCCGGCTGAGCAGATCCCGGAGCTAGCGGGAGCGGCGAGCCAAGTTGGCTTTCGCCCCGAAGAGCTTCGGCTCGTCAGCGAGCGTCCGTCCGGGCCAGCCCTCGAGGGCCAGGTGGCCAAGATCAGCTTCACGGGGGCGCGGCTCCGGGTCCAGGTCGAGGTCAAGGGCGGGCTGAGCCTGCTCGTGGACGAGCACCGACCCGACCCCACGCGCTGGGCGGTCGCAGGCGAGAGCGAAGGGGAGGGGGCGCTCAAAGTCGGGAGCTCGGTTTGGGTCGAGCTGCCCGCAGAGGGCGGGCACCCCTTCGACGCTAGCGGAGCTCGGCTGGGGTGAGCGCGCCTGCCTGGCGAGACCCGTGGGCCTACGTGCTCGCGCTGGGCTACGCCCTGGTGGCTACGCTGCTGCTGTGGCCGCTCGCGAACGTCGCCTATCAGGCGACGACCGGCGGGGGTGAGGTCTCGATCTGGTCGGACCCGAGCCTCGGGGTCGCCTTGCGACACTCGCTGGTCGTGTCGGCCTTGGGTGCGTTGGGGGCGACCGCGCTCGGGCTGCCGCTGGCGCTCCTCTGTGCGCGGATCAAGATCCCAGCCAGCGGGCTCCTGACCGCCCTCGCGACGCTTTGCCTCCTCTCGCCCCCCTTCGTGGGGGCCTACGCCTGGATCCTGCTCCTTGGGCAGCAGGGCGTGCTGCGCCTGCTCCTAGCCGACCTCGGGCTCCCAGCGCCCTCGATCTATGGGGCGTTTGGGATCGTGATCGTGTTTTCGACTCAGTATTTCCCGCTGGTGTTCTTGCTGACTCGTGGGGCGCTCGAGGCTCAGGACCCGGCGCTGGAGGAGGCTGCGCGCAGCCTCGGGGCGACTGGCTGGCGGCGCTTGGTGCGGGTCACGCTCCCTCTCGTGCTGCCTTCGTTGAGCGGCGGAATGCTCTTGGCCTTCGTGATGGCCCTCGCAAACTTCGGGACGCCTATGGTCTTGGGGCGCAACTATCGGGTCCTGCCGACCCTGGCCTACGACTTGTTCACCTCGGAGGTCGCGCAGACTCAGCCCGACGCGGCGGCGGGGGTCTGCCTGCTCATGATCCTGATCGCGAGCCTCGCGCTCGGCCTCCAGAAATACGTCTCCGGGCGACGAAGCGTCGTGAGCAGCTCGCTTCGCAGGACGCCACCCCGCGCGCTCCCTGGTTGGCGAGGTCGCCTGGCAGCCTTCGCAGCGTGGGGGATCGTGCTCGGGGCCCTGACGCCGCTCCTGACCGTGGTCGCGTTCTCGTTCCGCAATACGAACGGTCCTGTGTTCACGCCAGGCGTCGGCTTGGGGAGCTATCGAGCCGTTCTGCACGGAGTCTCGCGCGCGATCGGGAACAGCCTCGTCTACTCGCTCTTGGCCGCGATCGCGATCGCGTTCTTGGGGGCTCTCTTGGGAGCGGCGATCGAGCGTCGCCGCGGCCTGGCGAGCAAGGTCCTCGACGGGCTCTTGCTCCTGCCCTATCTGGTCCCAGGCCTCGTGCTTGGGATCGGGTTCGTGCTCGGGTTCCAGAGCGCGCCCCGCTGGTTCATGGGCTCAGGCGCGGTCTTGGTCTTTGTCTACTTGATCCGCCGGCTGCCCTACGCCGTGCGCGCGAACACAGCGATCCTGGCCCAGCTCGACGTGCAGGTCGAAGAGGCGGCGAAGAGCCTGGGGGCCTCGCCGATCCGGGCCTTCTTCCGAGCGACCCTCCCGCTCATGACGCCGGGCGTGATCGCGGGCGCGGTTTTGGGCTGGGTGACCGCGATCGGCGAGCTCTCGGCCACGATCGTGCTCTACGAGGGGGGCACGGTCACCATGCCGGTTCAGATCTACCACCAGGTCATGGACGGAGCGTTGGGCCCCGCCGGGGCGCTCAGCACACTCCTGTTGGGGGCGACGGGGGCGGCTCTGTTGTTGGTGGAGCGAGTCCGCGCCGAGCGCGTCTAGCCCATTGAGGATCGCGCCGACCCTGGCGACTTCAAGCTGCGGGTCGAATAGGTGAGGGAGCGGGCATACTCTCCGCGCAGGGCTCACCCCACTCCGCACACGAGGCGCTCATGAGATTTCCGCTTCCCCTTCTCGCCGCCCTCCTCTGCGCCGCCCTGCCTTGCCAGGCTCAAGACGCCGCCGACCGCTGGGTAGAAGCCATGGCCAGCAAGCGCCTCAAGGCGGAGGAAATCGCGGTCGGGCCCGCTATCTACTCCACGCTCTGCTTGTCGCCAGACGGGAAGGCCCTCTACAGCCACCGGCACCGAGAGGAGGTGGACTTCACCAACCTCTATGACTTGATTCGAGTCGACTTGCGCAGCGGCGAGACGAACGTCGTGGTCGACACCGGCTCGAGCAACTGGACCCTCGATCGCTTGAAGAGCGGCGTCCTCGTCGCCGCTGCGGTCAAGAACCATGGATCCCACCGTCTCCTCCTCGTGCGTGAGAAGAAAGTGGTCCGGGCCCCGTGGGGCGACCAGGTCGTCGGGGGCCACCACCTCGTGAAGGGCGAGATCGTGCTCGAGGACGACACCGCGGTGTTCGGACTCCGCGGCAAGGAGCGCGTGGAGCTCCATCGCTTCAAGGGCAAGGAAGGCTCGGTGCGCGCCGGCGCCGTGTGGCGCCGAGAAGTGATCGTGGTCGAGATCCTGAGCGACTCCAACAAGGACGGGAAGATCGACTACGACGATCTGCGGACCTATTCCATGCTTCGTTACGAAGCCGGCTTCAAGGACCCAAAGGTCGCGGATCTCTATCAGGACCGCAAAGAGCTGAAAATGGTCTCGGTCCAATGGCTCCCGGACGGGCGCTTGCTGGTTCTCGAGAACTTCGACTCCAACGGCGACGGGACCGCTGACTACAAGGACAGCGCTTACCACCTGCGCTTGCTCGATCCGGCCACCCGCAAGCTCACCGGCGCGATTTCAGGTATCTGGAGCATTCGCGGGGCCTCGCTGAGGGTCCACTCCAGCGGCGCGTTCCTGTTCGCGGCCGACAGCGTCGACGAGAAGAAGCTCGAGACCCGTGTCTATGTGGCTCGGGTGGGGGGCAAGCCGAAGGAGATCCTGCACTTGACCGACGGCGAGTTCGGAAGCTTCGATGTCTCGCCGGACTGGAAGACGCTCGTGTTCGCCAAGGTGGCCGACACCGACGGCGACGGGAACTACTACAACTGGAAGGACAAGAGCACGCTCTATCGCGTCTCCTTGGAGTAGGAGCCAGGACCCTAAACGGGAGTTCGCGATCGTGGGCGGTCTGAGCCTCCTGAGAGGCCGATTGGCATAGCCTCAAGAGCGGGCGGGGGTAACCCCCGCCCCTACCAAAGCGTGCTGCGAGCCGCCCGAAGGCG
>JAESQQ010000382.1 GCA_016765095.1 Planctomycetota bacterium
AGCGCGGTCCTCGTTCGCCCGAGCCAAGTTCGGGTCGCGCCCGAGGGCGTCGAGGGCCGAGTCCGCGCTCGTCGCCTCCAACCAAACGCGAGCTGGCGAGTCGAGCTGGAGTTGAGCGGCGGCGGCCGCGTCGGGGTCGAGCTGGCCGAGGCTCCACCGCTCGGGGCCGCGCTCCGCGTCGTCCTCGACGGGCCCTGCTGGGGGTTGCCGCCGAGGGCTTGCCGGCTGGCGGCTGAGGTAGCCGCCCTATGGATTGCGGAGGTCGACGGGGATCGCGCGCTTGAAGACGGGGAGGAACACCTGGCGGTCGAAGCCGCGGATCAGCGCCGCGTCCTCGATCACGAGGTTCACCTCGCGGCTGTGGTTGAAGCTCTGCTCGTCGAGGTTGCTGTTGCCGATGATCGCGACCGAGTCGTCGCAGGTCATGTATTTTGCGTGGCTGTTTCGTGCCTCGCCGTCCACGGGGGTCTGCCCGTCGCGGCTGAACCAGCGAACCTGGAAGCGCGCTAGGGCGGCGGGGTGCTGCTTGAGCCGACGGTAGAGGCGCCCGAGGTTCTTGGTGTTGCTGCCGCCCTGGAAGGGAAGCTTCATGCGGGTGAGTCCGAACCCTTTGCTGAGGACGACCTGGACCGTCACCCCGCGCTTCACGCAAGCGATCAGCTCTCGGCGGACTCCGTCGTCGTTGAGGTGAGGGGTCATGATTCGCACGTGGCGCTGCGCGCCGCGGAGGAGCGAGAAGTAGCCCTGGCTGGCCGGGTTCTCGTCGTTGTCCTGAAACACGTTCCCGTTCGACTTGCGCGAGGTCACCAGCACCTTGACGCCTGGCCCGGTCGCAGGAAGCGGCGCGGTCTGAAGCGGCGCCAGGGAGCTCCCGTATTTTTGGGCCCAGAGGTCGTCGAACTCGGCCCGGAGGCTGGCGGCGACGGGCCCGTGCACGACGAGCCCGAGCTCATACCAAGTCTGGGGGCCCTGGGCCCATTCGTTGACGTTGGAGCCCGTGATCAGGGCATGACGTCCGTCGACGACGAAGACCTTGGAGTGCAGGGCTCCGTAGAGCCAGTGGGTGCTCGAAGCGACCTGGGTCGTCACGTAGCGCGGGTCGAGGCGAGTTGCGCGAATGTTGGCCTCGAGGTCTCGCAGAGTGTACCGCAGCGCCTTGAGGAGCCGATTTCGGTCGACGACGAACCGAACTCGGACGGGGGTCGTGGCGTTGGCCGCCCGGCGCCGGGCCTCGAGAGCCTTGAGCGCTGCCATGATCGTGTCGGCGGCTTCGCTCGGCGCCCAGTGGAAGGTCTGGATCAGGACCTCCTCCTCGGCGGCCACGATCAGGGCGGCGGCGCCCGCGAAGATCTCAGGCCCCTCGACCTTGAGCCGCGGCTCGACGCGATTTCCGGCTTCGGTCAGCATCAGAGCGGACGGGACGTTGCCGTTCCTGACGGTCCGCAGGGCGTTGCGCACGATCGACTGCATCAGCGGAGCCGACTCGATCGTCGAAGTCCTGCTCCGGAGCCGCCAGCGGGAGACACCGATCGAGATCCGCCGGGGCGCCCGCTCGACCCACTCTGCGTCCAGGTCGCGGTCCGAGCCCTGGCGGCGGGTCACGGTCAGCTCCAAGCTGCGGCCGTCCGCCGGCCCAGCCAGGGCACCGACTGCTCCGCCGGAGGTCGTCAGGGTGCCTTTCCACGAGCCGTTGCGCTCCTGGAGCCAGCCTCTCAGGCGACTCCGTCCGGCGACCTTTCGATCGACGTAAATGCCCCCCGGACGGGCTTCGATCGCGACCCAGCCTTCGACTTGGGCGCCGTCGTGGCCCTGGACTCGGTATTCGCCTCCAGGAGCGGCGAGCGCGGGGAGAGAGAGGACGAGGACGAGAGCCAGGGAGGATGTCAGCGATCGGACCATGGCCTTCTGCGAGCACTCGTGGTACCGGGCCTAAGTCCTGACGCGCGAGGGCGGGGAGGTTTCCTAAGCGTTTCATTTCCACGTTTCGGAAGACACGCGAAAGGGAGCTCGCGTCGAGCGGGACGGATCGAAGCGGGAGCAAGCAATTGCTAGGCTCAGGGCATGGACGGTTCCCTCCAAGTCGCCCGCCGCGAGGGCGACCCGCTGCGCATGGCTCGACTCCACCTCCGCTCGGGGGAAGGAGCGCGCGCCTTCGACCTCCTCGCGCCACTCTGGCGAGGCGCCGAGGAGAGCCTTCAGGGGCACCTCTCGGGCGAACTCGCGGCCGCGTTTGGATCCCTCGAGCGGCCCGAGCGCCTCCAGCGCGCCGAAACCCTAGAAGAGCTGGAGGTGGCGGGCTGCGCGCCAGCGGGCGAGGCCCTCACCCGTTGGCTGCCTCCCTCTCGGCTGCTGGCGGGAGCCTCGTGCCTGCCCCTGCGCGCGGCCCTCTATCGAAACGCTCTCTCACGCCTCCCGCTCTTGCTCTGGGGTGAGCAAGGCACAGGACACACCCTCGCGGCCCGAATCCTCCACGCCTTGGGAGGGCACGACGAGAGCTCGTTTGTCGAGATCTACGCGCTCTCCAGTCGCCGACGCACCGAGCGGGACTTGGCCCAACTCTCCCTCCGAGACCCGGGGACGCCGGGCACGCTCTATCTCTCCTACGCCAACGAGCTCGGTCGCTGGCGAGACTGGGTCCCCGAGACCTGCCGGAGGCTAAGTCTCCGGCTCGTGATCGGAATGCATACCGGCGTCAGCCAGAGCCTTGTGCTCGAGGGGGCCCCCCTGATCAGTCAGGGGATTCGTCCGCTTCGCGAGCGGCTCGAGGACCTGCCTGCCTTGGTTCACGCGCTCCTCCGCCGGGCTGGGGTCGCGGACCCGGCGGGGGCCGCCTCTGAACAGGTCCTGAGCGACCTCGCGGACCACGATTGGCCGGGGAACGTCCGCGAGCTGGCAAATCACGTCGCTCGGGCTGTGCGCCGCGCAGACGGCGATTTGAGCCTGATCGAGGAACACTTGAAGCACGACCTCTACGGGCTGCCCGGGGAAGTCGGAGAGTGAGCCGGTCCAGGTTGTAAACTTGTGGCGGTGTCGAAACTCGATAACAACCGCCTCAGCCACTTCAAGGTCAGCTTGGACTCCGTCACGGTCGCTGACTTCATTGAAGCTCGCGGTCTAGATCTACGGACCGAGGTCCTCGAACACCACGAGGGTGGGGTCAACGAGCGGACCCACAAGATCCCCGGTCAGGCGCGCTTCACGCGGATCACGCTCGCGCGCGGCACCACCGACTCACTCGAGCTCTTCGAGTGGATCCAAAAGGCCATGTCGGGCCAGATCGAGCGCAAGAACGGCGCGATCATGGCGCTCAACCAAGACGGAGAGGTGGTCTCGCGCTGGGAGTTCAAGGACGCCTGGCCTTGCGCCTACGAGGGGCCGAGCTTTGGTGGAGGCCGAACCGAGGTCGCGATCGAGCGCCTCACGATCGCGCACCGCGGCTGGGAGCTCAAGCCAGGCGACGTCAAGTCCGATTCCGAAGCGGGTGGCGGCGGGCGCGCGTCGGACGGCCCTGTTCGGACCGACACAGCGGGCAAGGCTCCTCCCAGCGCTGGCGCGAGCGAAAGCGGCTTCCCCC
>JAESQQ010000383.1 GCA_016765095.1 Planctomycetota bacterium
GCTGGGTTCGGGGGTGGGTTGAAAGGGGTCCATGGTCGAGGCGGATTCTACGGGGCAAGAGGCGAAGTGCGGGAGCGCCGGGGCGAGGCGCTGCGGGCTGGAGTCGTTTCGTGTTCGCTGGACCGGGAGCCCCGTTCACCGGAGGGATCCGGTATCCTCCCCTCGTGAGGATTTTGACCACTCGCGCGGCGCGACTAGCCCTCGTCGGAGCGGCTCTCTTGGCGACCGGTTGCCCACAGAGCCAGACCTCCGCGCCGACCCCACCCACGACACCCAAAACTGCGACGCCCGAGCCCAGCGGGTCGCAGCGTGCTGGGCCGAAGCCGCGCGGACAGCTCCCTAAACTCCCCACTCGCGTCGTCGAGGCTGGCGAGTTCATCATGGGTAGCGACGGGTCTCGCGCCGGCGGTCAGGACTCGGAGCGACCGCGCAATCGCCGGAGCCTGGGGGCGTTCAGCATAGACACCTACGAGGTGACCAACGAGGCCTACGCCTTGTTCCTGGCCTCGCCCGACTCGAGCGAGCACGTGTTTTGCCACTCCGAGGAGCCGAAGGGGAAGGACCACAGGCCGATCGCGCCGACGCCGAGCGAGCGGAGGTGGGGTGCGGTCACCGATCCCTTCGAGGGCTCGGGACGTAAGCGTCATCCGGTCGTCGGCGTCGACTGGTGGGACGCCTACTCCTTCTCGGCTTGGGTCGGGAGGCGTCTGCCGAGCGAGGACGAGTGGGAGCGCGCCGCACGACACACAGACGGCCGGACTTACCCATGGGGCGAGGCCCCGATTCGCGAAGGCCCGACCTATCGCGCGACGGTCTACGACGGCAGGCGTCGCACGATGACGACTACCGTCGGAGGGCGCCCAGACGGGCGTGCCGTGTGCGGGGCTCACGACATGTCTGGCAACGCCTGGGAGTGGACCGCGAGTTCGTTCCTGCCCTATGTGGGGGCGCCAGACGGCGGTGAAGTACGGCCCGATCTGCGCGTCTTGCGCGGAGGGGGCTGGAACAGTTCGTCTCCCTTTCTGTTGCGGGCTGCCATGCGGCACGCTCGTCCCCCCGAGTATCGGAGCGCCGCGCTTGGGTTCCGCACGGCCGGCTCCGCTAAGAGTCAGCAGCCAGGAGGCTCGCAGTGAAACGTAGCTTCGCGCTCAGCGCGCTCTTCGCGCTCGCTTCCACACTCCCCGCACAGGCTCAGGGAGGTCTCAAGAAACCGCCGAGCGAGGCTCGGGCGGTGGTGATGCAAGCTGTAGACGCCATGGGCGGTCGGCGCGCCTTGGCGGCCGTCAAGGCCAGCGTGCTCTCGATTGATCCCCAAGGCGCGCCGATCTTCGAGCGCCACACCCTCCGCGTCGAGGGACGCCTCATGCACTACGCCTCGCGGCGCAAGAGTGGGGCTGGGTTCGACGTCGTCGTCGGCGGCGGCCAGGCCTTCCTCTGCGATCGGAGCAAGCAGGGCGCCGCGACCTACGTCGAAGACTTGACCCGTAAGGACGCCCTCGAAGGGGCCTATGAGCGGGACGTCTTGTTCATGCCTTTTCTGCTCCTCAAGCTGGCCAAGAAGGGCGCCAAGCTCGACTACCGCGGGGTCAACAGCCGAGGCCACCACGTGATCAAGGCGCTGGTGGTCCCCGACCCCAAGGCGAAAGGCGAGCGCCCGTTCACGATCCGTCTTCGCTTTGACAAGGACGCCAAGTTCCTGATCGCCGCTATGGGCGTCGTGCCGCTGGGCCAGGACAAGGGCAAGAAGCGCTACTACGAGTACCTCGACTACAAGACGATTCGGTTCGGGGCTCACAAGTTGATCCTCCCCCACAAGATCTCCGACCAGCGCGGTAAGGGCGCCAAGCCGCGCGAGTTCAAAGCCCACTGGAAGATCAACCCGACGCTCTCGCCATCTATGTTTGTGCGGCCTCAAGTGCTCAAGAAGCGCGGCTAAGGACGATCATGCCCGCCACCTCGCTTCCTCGCGGCCTCGTCTTCTGCCTCGTCCTGTTTGGGGCGGGCCTCGCGAGCGCCCAGCCGGTCAGTGTTGAGCTCAAGACGCAGAGCCTCAAGGAGGGACGCCCCGGGACGATCCGCGTCGTGTTGAGAACCGGCGCGAACGAGACTCGCCCGGTGCTGCTGATCTCTGCGCGCCTCGAAGTCGCCCAGGTCAACTCGCCCCGCCAGGTCGCGGGCGGGAACTTGGTGCGGACCGTCCACGGGCTCTCTCTAGAGACGCAGCGCCGCGACCAGATCACGGGCCTCGACGCTGACGACGACGACGTCGATCGGTTCGTGAGCCTCGAACTCCGAGCCGTCGACGACCCCGGGCCCGCTGCTCGTCAGCCAATGCCCGACGTCGTGTCCACGGCACGAGGCGAAGCCCTTCGCCTCGTGCCCCTCTTGGCTCGGCGGTCCGAGCAGCGGAGTTACTTGCCACGCGCGGGGCGGTGCACGGTCACGGTCTCCTGGGAGGCGCTTGTGGTCCCCAAGAAGACGCCCGACGGCGTGTATCGACTGGCCGACGAGCGGCGCTGGCTCCCCGAGGACGAGCTCGCTGACCGCCGGGCAATCGGAGGCCCTCGCAAGCTGTTTCGGCTGACCACTCGCCACTGGCGGCGTTGGCGCGGCGAGCAGCAAAGCGAGCTCCTGCTTCGCCAGGAGACCTACGCCAAGCTCCCGGTCTATCGGGGAAAGGTGGTCAAGCGGATCAACGTTCGGCCGGCGCTCTTTGGCTTGGCTGCGGCGGAGCGCAAGGCTCAGTTTCGCAAGCCGACGGCCTTTTGGCGGCTTGCCGACGGCCGCTGGATCCTCCAGAGGCGCCAAGGCCGGGAGCTGAGCTACGCCGTGGTCGGCCCCAAACAAGACGCGATCCGCGGGCGCGGGGACTTGAGTGTGATCGCTCGGGTCCTAGCAGAGGGGCGCTCCTGCCGGCTTCACTGGGGCGGTCAGCGGGCTCACCCCGAAATGGGAGGCGTCGTCAAGGAGCTGTTCGACGCTCGCCCCAGGAAGGACGGCTCGCTCAGCTGGGCGATCGACGCCGAGTCACTTGTGCCCTTCCTGACCGAACTCGGCGAGCAGAAGCTCGAGCCCTTCCGGCGGACGATTCGCGAGCCTCGCCAGCCTTAGTCACAACTAGCCCTTCTTGGCTATGTAGGGCATCAGGACCGAGGGGTCCTTCTTGATCGTGTCGAGCCCGATTCGCAGCGCCAACTTGAGGAGCGTGTCCTGTGGGAAGGGGCAACTCTCCAGGACGTCGGCGATCTGGTCTTTGTCCGGTTGGGTGATCGGAACGCTGACGGTTCCTATGTGTGAGTCTGCCATGAGGCCTCTCTTAGACGCGGGAGTCTATCGGATCTAGAGCTTGCCCGTGTAGGACACGCGGCAGGTCTCGCGAAACAGCCGCGAGTCGCCTCAGCGCCCGCGGGACTTGGCGGACTTGACCCAGTCGCGGAGGTGGGGGCGGATCGCGTCCTTCGGGTTGTCGGCAAATCCGTGCAAGGGCGGGAGGTCGAGGTCGACCAGCACGATCTCGCGGAGGCCGCCTGCGATCGTCAGCGCGGCGACTTTCCCGTCAGCTATGTCGACCGACAGCACGTCGGCCCCGGCTCGGCCGAGGCGAGTCTGGCTGAGTTGGTAGAACTGGCCGTTGAATTGGATCCAGAGCTTGGCCTCTTTGGCGACGCTTAGAATCAGGCCGTCCTGGAGGAGCCTACAGGCGACGACTTTCCCTTCGGAGTGCGCCTCCCACCTGCTCAGGGTCGCGCCCGTCTCGCGATCCCAGAGGATTAGCTCACCCTGCCCCGTGCCCGCGAGGACGACGCTTCGGCTCTTGCCTTCCCAGCTCCAAGGGCCGCCGTCGATCGCCCACAGGCCTTGGGCGCTCCGTTCAGCAGCTCCTGGAACTCCGCGTTTGAAGCCCCGTTGGAAGTGGGACGGATCGGCGTGGGGGGGGCTCCCGAGCGAGGGGACTAGGCTGCGCGATGGCTTGTCGGGCGACTCGCGCGGCTGGTCGTAAGCCCTGCTGGGGGCGAGGATCCCGCCTTCCTTGGGCCAGGCCGCGGCGGTTCCGTCAAGGGAGGAGGTCACGAGCCCAGCCGGACTCCAGCTGACTCCCGTCAACGTGCTCAGGTGCCAGACGTATCGGCTCAGCTCGGCGAGGGTCCTTGCGTCGCGGATGATCGCGCGCCCTCCGACGGCTCCGTCTCGAACCCGAAACCCTTGGAAGAGGTAGCGGCCGTCTGGTGAGTAGCGGAGGAGCCCTATGTCTTCGAGGGGTCTTTCGAGGCCGTCCTCTGGGATCGCGTGGGTGAGTTTGAAGCTCCTGACTTCGCCCGTGCCCAGTTTCCAGACCTCGAGTCGTCCCGGAAGGGGATGCCCGTTGAATTTGCTCCTCCAGGGACGGATTCCGACCGCCAGCGTCTCGCTCGCGGAGTCGAGCGCGAGCTGACGGACCTCGGGTCGAGGGTTTAAGCTCCCTTTCCTAGGGTGCCCGGCGTCCAGCGTGAGGTCTGTGGGGAGTCCGATTTTGATCTCGTGAAGGGGGCTCCCGGTCGAGTCCGTCACGAGGATCCTCTCGTCGCCGCGAGCGTTGACCCCGACGAAGGCCACACGTCCAGCAGGGGAGAGCGCCACGATCTGAGGCTCGGTCCTAGTGACTAGGTTCCGCTGCTTGGGGGCAGGGAACACCCGGCGCGTGGGCAGGACCCAGCGTGCGACGTGAGCATCATGGGCCACGTAGAGGTGGCGCCCGTCCTGGCTGAACGCCAGCCCCCAGATGTCGCCACGCCTCCTTCCAAAGCGAGCCACGATCTCCATGTTGTCGTCGAAGACCTTGACCTGACCGTCGCCATAGCCGATCGCGACGAGCGGGCGCGGCTTGAGCGCAAACGCCGTCCTGCGAACGGCGCCTTTGGTGTAGCCAGAAAGGGGCTGGGGCTCCATGCCCTGCTGGCGGAAGATCGTTCGCTTCGTAGTGCCCCCCCCGTGCCGGTCAAGATCGTGAGCGCGTTGGGAGGGGCTCCGAAGTGGCCGGGAGGGAGGAACTGGAGCGTGTCGACCGCACCGAGGACTTCGTCGGTGTGGAGGTGGATCGGTTTGACCGAGCGAGGGGGCTTGAGGCTCAGGTCCCACACGTGGATTGTGCCGTCGTCGTAGCCGAGCAGGAGCGTGTTCGCGTTGCCGGGCATCACGCCGCCCGAGCCAGCGGTCGCTCGTTTGGAGAGGGGGCGCTTCTCTGAGTCGAGGACGCTCTTGCTCTTGGCGCCCGAGCGAGGGTCGAGGAACCAGACATGTCCTCTGGGTTTTAGGTCTTTGATGGGGGCGCGCTGGGTCGAGATCGCGAGCCCGAGCTGGGTCGGAATCACGAGGGCCGAGGCCAGCGTGAACACCGGCTCGCGAAACTCCCAGCGGAGCCGGCCCCCCGGCCACTCGAAAGCCCGGATCACGAATCCGCGCGGGCGCTCACCGGATCCAGCGATCAAGAGCCCTTGCTGGGGGAGGAACTTGCAGATCTTCGGAATGCTCCGCTCGGAGAGCGTCTGCTCGAAGGTCGGGCGGTCGAGGCTGCCCTCGTGCCAGATCTGGATCGAGCGGGCCGAGAGCACGGCGAGGGCTGGGGGCGAGCCAGGCCAGGTGTCGCAGGCGAGGTCCTCGTTGTCGGGTCCCCGGAAGATCTCCTCGCCAAAGCCTCCGGCCTGGACGGCTCGTCGAGCGCAGAACTCGGACGCGGCTGCGATCTCAGGGTCGAGGTCGCCTATGCCGTGTCGGGCTTTGGCGAAGTTCTCAATCGCCTTCTGCGGTCGGTTGAGGGAGAGCTCGTTGATTCCAGAGAACAGGAGGGCCTGAGCCGTGGCTAGGCGCTCTTTGTCCTCGGCCAGGAGTTTTCTCTCCTCGGCCAGGAGTTTCCTCTCCTCAGCAACTCGTGCGCTCTCGAGGGCTTCGGTCTTAGCTAATCGCGCGAGCGCGAGGGCGTCCGACTCTCCCGCAAGAGCGGAGTCGGCCGATTGACGAAGCCCCTCGGCGATCACGGCGGCTGCGGTGGTGCCAGTCAGGATCACGAGCCCCAGGGCGAGCAACACGCCGGTCGCCTTTTGATTGCGGCGCGCGCGGCGAGAGAGGCGTCCAAGGAGCCCGACGGGGCGCGCCAGGATCGCCTCTCCCCGGCGAAACCGAGCCAGCTCCTCCGCCAACTCCTTCGCGGTGCTATAGCGTTCTTCCGGCTCTTTCTCGAGGCACTTGAGGCAGATCGTGGCCAGGTCGACGTGAATGTCGGGGCGGAGCTTTCGCGGCGAGACGACGTCCTCGTTGAGGACCTTGAACACGATCTGCATTGCGGTCTGGCCGTCGAAGGGCGGCTGTCCGGTCAGGGCTTGGTAGAGGGTCGCGCCGAGGGCATAAATGTCGGCTCGGCGGTCGACCCGGTCGAAGTCTCCGTCGGCCTGCTCGGGCGGCATGTAGGCCGGGGTGCCCATGATCTGCCCGGTCTGCGTCAGACCCTGCTCTTCGCTGTCGATTTGTTTGGCGAGGCCGAAGTCAGTCAGGAGGGACTTGCCGTCTCCGTCGATCAGGATGTTGTGGGGTTTTATGTCCCGGTGGAGGATCGAGCGGGAGTGCGCGTAGTAGAGCGCGTTGGCCATCTCCTCGGTGATTCGAGCGGCCTCGTCCTGGTCGAGGGGCCCGTCCTCGTCGATTTGATCCTTGAGGCTTCGGCCCTCGACGAGGTCCATAGCTAGGTAGGGGCGACCGTGGTCTTCGCCGACGTCTAGGATCGCCACGATGTTGGGGTGATTGAGCCGGGCCGCGGCTTGGGCTTCGATTTGAAATCGCTCTGCCTCGTCCCCTTCCGCGGCGTGGGCAAGCTGGACCTTGAGGGCGACGCGGCGATCGAGCTGGGTGTGTCGCGCTATGTAGACGACGCCCATTCCGCCGCGAGCGAGCTCCCGCTCGATCTTGTAGGGGCCGATTTGGCCGTCTTCCTCAGGCCCTCCCGCGGTCGGGATGCTTCCCGTGATGGGGGGTGGGGCACCTTGGAGCGTGGCACCGTCGTTGAAAGTGTCCTGGCCTTGGGGCCAACTCGCGGACCCAGGCGAGGGGTAACCCTGCTGTGATGGGTAGCCCTGCTGGGATTGGGATTGGTAGCCCTGTTGGGATTGGGGGTAGCCCTGTTGGGACTGGTAGCCCTGTTGGGACTGGTAGCCCTGTTGGGATTGGGGGTAGCCCTGTTGGGATTGCGGGTAGCCCTGCTGAGGAGGCGCTGGCTGCGATTGTGACGCGTAGCCGCTGGGCTGTTGCCCAAAGCCCTGCGGCTGTGCCGGTGGCTGCGGGGGGCCCTGGCCGGGAGGGA
>JAESQQ010000384.1 GCA_016765095.1 Planctomycetota bacterium
CGAGGCCGCCGACGAGGCCGCCGACGAGGCCGACGACGGGGCCGACGACGGGGCTATCGGCGCTCCGGTGTCCGACGATCCCGCTCCCGGTCCGGCCAAGGCCGAGGCCGAGGGGGTGCACGATGTCCTCGACAGCCTCGACCTGAGCCGGGGCGAGGTCGACGATCGCGACGTGAACGGGCTCCTCGACGCGATCGACGCCCTCGACTTTGCGACCCGCCGAGCGACCGAAGAGCGCCTCGTTCAGCTGCGGGGGCTTCACGCTCGCCTGGGAGACGTGATCGATCAGATCTCGCGGGGTGAGCGAGCCGCCCGCCCCGAGGCCGAGCCATTGACCAAAGAGCAGGAGGCCCGCTACGAGGGGGCGGTCGATCGCGGGCTCGCGGCCGGGCGGGCGCGGGACCTCGACTCTGCGGTCAAGGCCCTCCAGGAGGCCGTCCAGATCTACCCCGAGGGAATCGACGGCCTGTTCAATCTCGGCGTCGTCTACGGAATGGTCGCCCACAAGAACATTACGACCGCCGAGTTCTACGACGACTACACCCGAGACTCGATCTACGTCGAGAAGGCGCGGATCTGCTACGACCACGTCCTCGACCTCGAGCCGAACCACCTGCCCTCCCTCAACAACCTCGCGACGCTCTACTCCATGCGCGAGAACCGCGACGCCGCGATCGGCTATCTGGAGCGGATCTTGGCGACCGAGCCGAGCACCGACGTCGAGCGCCACCTCATGGCCGAGGCTCGGGACCAGCTGAAGGAGCTCCTCTGAGCTCCTTGGCGGAGCTCTCTCCGTCGCGCCAGTGACTCTCCTCCACGCGCTCGGGCCCCTGTTGGCGGTCCCCTGCTTGGCAGCGCTCTTGGTCTCGGTCTACCGGGAGCAAGCGGGCCGGCGCAGGGTGATCAAGCCTCTCTGCTCTTTGACCTTCGTCCTGGCCGCGCTCCTGGCCACTCCGCCGGGTCGTGAGCACCTCTGGGCCTACCTTGGCCTGGGGCTCTCGTTCGTGGGCGACATCCTCCTCTTGGGCGAGGATCGGCGAGCGCTGGGAGGAGGTCTCGCCGCCTTCCTGCTCGCCCACGCCTGCTATCTGGCCTGGGTCCTGCCCGGAGTGCACTGGGGCGAGCTTCCGCTTTGGACGCTCCTCCTGGCCTTGCCCCTGCTGGCAGCCGGCGGCTGGATCCTACGAGCCGCTTGGCCGCGCCTCGGCGCCCTCGCAGCCCCTGCGGTCCTCTACTTCTGTGCGCTCAGCTTCCTGACCTGGGCCGCCCTCGCGACCTGGCTCGGCCAGGCCCCCGGGGATCCGGCCGCAGCGCTCCGCGGGCTGGGATTGGGCTTGTTCTTCGCCTCGGATATCGCCGTCGCTCGCCACCGCCTGGTCGTCCCGGGGTTCGTCAACAAGGCCTGGGGCCTTCCGACCTACTACCTCTCCCAGCATTTCCTGGCGCTCTCCCTGGCCTCTACCCTTTGAACGGTCCGCCCGAGTGAGCTACAGTTCAGCCAAGTCCTCGCGCTAGGGATCCCCATGAAATACGCACTCGTCTCCGATATCCACGCCAACCTTGAGGCCTTCACGGCTTGCTTGGAAGAGATCGAGAAGCTGGGCTGCGATCGAATCGTGTGCCTGGGCGACATCGTCGGATACGGGGCGAACCCCCGCGAGTGCATCAAGCTCGTCCGCGACTACGACATGGCCACGATCGCGGGAAACCACGACTTCGCCTGCATTGGCAAGACGAACATCAACTACTTCAACAGCTACGCGAAGGAGTCGACGCTCTGGACCCGCAAGGTCACCACTGAAGAAGACAAAGAGTTCCTAAACGGTCTCCCGCTCGTCGATTACCACGAGGACTTCACGGTCGTGCACGGCACGCTCTACTCGCCCGAGCTCTTCGACTACATCCAGACGACCTACGACGCCTACCTCTCGCTCCAACTGCTTGAGAACCAAGTCTGCTTCCTCGGACACAGTCACGTTCCGATCACGTTCTTCCAGGGCGAGATGATCAGCTACACGCTCCACCCCGAGATCACCCTCGAGGACGGCGTGCGAGCGCTGGTCAACATTGGCTCGATCGGCCAACCGCGCGACGACAACCCGAAGGCCTCCTTCGCGACCTACGACACCGAGGCGCGCAAGATCAAGATCCACCGGATCGAATACGACGTAGAGACCGCCTCGGACAAGATCCGCAAGGCCGGGCTCCCCGAGCCGCTCGCCGAGCGGCTCAAGTTCGGGCGTTAGTCGCCCTTAGAACAACCTGTTCGCCACGAGGCCGCGTGAATCTTCACGCGGCCTTTTCGTGTCTACCTGCGGGCGAAGGTCGAGGTCTTGGCCTCGAACAGGCCTTCGAGTTGTTCACGGCCTGAGCCCTCGCCGACCGCGAGCATCGTCGGGATCGAGAACGCGGTCAGGGCGTCGGTGACCGAGAGGACTCCTTCCGCGGAGTTCTTGCGTCCCGCGAAGGGGAAGGTGTCTGGGCCTCGTTGGCACTGTCGGTTGAGGTTGATTCGGCAGACTTGGTTGGCCAAGGAGTCGATCAGAGCTCCGATCACCTGGGGGTCTTGGCCGAAAATGCTGATCTGCTGTCCGTAGGGGCTCTCCGCGATCGCCTGCTGGACTTCTTCGAGTTCGTCGTAGGGGACGATCGGAATGATCGGCCCGAACTGCTCTTCGTGGAACAAGCGGCAAGCAGAGGTGACTGGCGAGACGACGGCGGGGAAGAAGAACGTCCCCTGACTCAGACCGCCGCGAGGGTTTTGGACTTGGGCCCCGTGACTGACGGCGTCCTCGAGGAACTGGCGGAGATACGCCGGCTTGTCGGGTTCGGGGAGGGGAGTCAGCGAGACGCCCTCCTCCCAGGGCATGCCGAACGGGAGGTCCTCGACGGCCGCGCAGAGGGCTGTCGTGAACTCGTCGACCCGCGAGCGGTGACAGAACACGATCTTGATCGCCGTGCAGCGTTGCCCGTTGAAGCTCAGGCCACCCTGGAGGCAGGTCTGGACCGCGAGCTCGAGGTCGGCGTCGGGGAGGACGAGGGCGGGGTTCTTGGCGTCCATTCCGAGGATCGTTTGGAGTCGATAGGGCGCGGGGTGCTGCTTCTCAATGATCCCCGCGACTTTGCTCGAGCCAATGAAGGCCAAGGCGTCGACCTTGCCCGACGAGATGATCGGAGTCACGACTTCTCGTCCGTCGCCCGAGATCACGTTCACGACGCCGGGCGGGAAGTGCGCAGCGAGCGCGTCGAGGAGGGGAATGTTGCAGAGGATCCCCATCTTGGGGAGCTTGACCACGCAGGTGTTCCCCATGGCAAGGGCGGGGAGCAGCGTCGTGTAGGTCTCGTTGACTGGGTAGTTGAAGGGCCCCATGCAGAGCACGACGCCGAGCGGAGCGCGTCGAACGATCCCGAGGATCCCTCCCTCGTCACGGACCTTGCCCGACTCTCGGTCGAGGGTCACGAGGGCGTCGACGGTCTGGTCGAAGTACTGGAGCGTTCGATCGAACTCCTTGAGGGCCGAGGCCCAGGGCTTGCCGACTTCCCACATCAGGAGCTTGGCGACCTCCTCGCGGTGAGGTCGAATCGCCTCACAGAACCCACGGATCGCTTGGATTCGCTCGGCAAGGGGCGCTTGGGGCCAAGCCCCACGCCCGAGGTCCCAGGCTCCGACCGCCGCGTCGAGGGCTTCGTTCGCAGTGGCCGCGTCGAGGAGCGCGGTCTCGCCGATCACGCGGCGCTTGAGGCTTCCGTCGGCTTGGGCCTCGCACACCACGCTCTGGACCGGTCGAGTCGGGCCGGTCCACGTCCGCACTTCGCCGCCGATCAAGTAGCGCCTTCCGTGGGGGTAGTTCGTCAGGTCGTGCTCGCTCGGGATCGGTCCCGCGAACAAGTCGGGGAGGCCTGGCCCGCCCGCGTCGACTTGACTGAGGAGGTGGCTGGTCAAGCCCTCGAAGCGTGAGGCAATGTGATCGGCGGTCTGGCGGTAGAGCTCGAGGTCGCCGCCGAAGGGATCGGGGACGCCGCTCGGGTCGAGGAGGATCAGCTTCTGTTCGGCTTCGGGAAAGCGATCCAAGATCCCGTAGGCGTGGTTCTCCGTCAGGGGGACGAGGAGATCGGCCTGGTCGACGAGGCCGCGCGTGACGGGCTGGCTGAGGTGAGCGCTGAGGTCTGCCCCTCGCTCCAGAGCGACCGTGTGAGCATGCTCCGCTGCCGGGCCTCCTTGTCCAGCGGCGACGCCGGCGGAGGCGATTCGCCAGCCGGCGGCGGCGAGGCCCTCGGCGTCGAGGCCGAGGTGCTCGGCGAGGTGGCGGCGGAAGAGGACCTCCGCCATGGGGCTCCGGCAGGTGTTGCCGGTGCACACAAAGACCACGAAGCGCGTCATTGTCCGCTCCACTTCAGCGCGCGTAAGGAAGCCTTCGCGCAGGATCTGGGCGGGCCCCGAGGTGGGGAACCGCAGCACTGTTGAAGGGGCACCCAGCGTCGTGGGGCCGCCGTCGATCGCGAGGCC
>JAESQQ010000385.1 GCA_016765095.1 Planctomycetota bacterium
GGTAATCGCGCTTGAGCTTCGAGAGGAGGAGCGGCTCGCTCTTGCCGTAGTGCGCGTCGCACACGATCGGGTGCCCGAGGTGGGCCATGTGAACCCGGAGCTGGTGCGTGCGCCCTGTCTCTGGCCAGAGGCGGACCCACGAGTGGCGGCCGAAGACTTCGATTCGCTCGAAGCGGGTCCGCGCGGATTTTCCTTCCCCGTCTGCCCGAACGGGGGCCTTGCGACGTCCACCGTTGACGAGCAGGGGGACGTCGACCAAGCCCTCGGCCTCGAGGAGCCGCCCCTCGACGAGGGCGAGGTAGGTCTTGCGAACTCGGTGCTCTGACTCGCCCGCGAGCTGGGCCGTCAAGTCGGCCGTCGCTGTGTGGCTCAACGCGACGAGGAGCACCCCCGAGGTGTCCTTGTCCAGGCGGTGCACGAATCGAGGGCGAGGGAGAGGCTCGCGGCCTTCGGCCTTGAGGGCATGGAGCACGGCGCCTCGAAGGGGGGCGCTCTCCTCCGCGAATCGATCGCCCTCCACCGAGACTCCGGCCGGCTTGAGGCACACCAAGAGCTCAGCCTCGGAGCGGAGCACCTCAAACCCCTTGAGCGCCTTGGCCGGGACTCGCGGGAGGCCTGCCTCCGATTCGATTTCGAGTCGCTCTCCGGTCAAGACGCTCTCCCCAGCCCCGCATTGCCTGCCGTCCCGGGTCACGCCCTGGTGCTCGCAGAGCTCTCGGAGGTCTGTGCTCCGGACGTCTGGGAACAAGTCGCCCAGCACGCTGAGCAAGCTCCGACCGGCTTCGGCCGGCGTGATCTCGTGGTGCGTGTTCACGCTTGACCCCAGCGCGCGCACCAAGCGTGGGCCACCAACGAGAACGCGATCGCGACGTTGAGCGACTCTTGGCCGCCGGCGCCCTCGATCGTGACCTGGCGCAACGCGGTGGCCTCGCTCGGGAGGCCCGGGCCTTCGGCTCCGAGCAGGAGCAGCGATCGCGCCGGGAGCTCCGCCTGGGCCAAGGGCTCGCCTCCGTGAGCAGCGAGCGCGACGGGTTCCAGCCCTGCGGCGGCGCTCTTCTCCAAGAGCGCGGCCAGGGTCTCGGCCGTCGCCGGGGGACGATCGAAGAGCGCCCCTGCGGCGCTCCTGACGACTTTCGGAGCGAAGGGGTCCTGCGTGCCCCGCACCGTGACGACGCCGGCCAACCCGAAGAACCGGGCCGTGCGGAGGATCGTGCCTAGGTTCCCCGGGTCTTGGACACCCAAGCAGGCGGCGACGCCCCGGGGCTCCTCGCCGGGCGCGCAGAGCTCCTCGAGCGGGGTCCAGCGGAGGGGGGCGATCGCGAGGAGGCCTTGAGGGCTCTCGCTCGGGGCCACCTCGTCGAACACGCTCGGCAGGACGGGGTAGCAAGGGACGCCTGCCGTGCGCGCTCGGGCCAGGGCCTCGGCTGCGCGGGGGGGGAGGGTCTCCTGCGCCCGATAGAGGAGCTGCTCGAGCTGGCTTCCTTCGCGGGCCAGGAGGTCGTCAATCGCCTTGGGGCCCTCGATCAGATAGAGCCCGCGTCGGTGCCGAGCTCGGCGAGTGTTGAGGGCCTTGACCAACCGCAGGCGCTCGTTGCGCGGGGAGGTGATCAAAGGGAGGCCGTCGTGGAAGGGGGGATCGCTCACTGGCGACAGGATCGCTTGGAGTGTCCCTCGCGGCCAGGGCGAGTGGCTCAGCGTCCGAGCGGGTCTGGTCAGAGGTGCGGCCGTCTGGCAGGGTGGCGCTCGTGAACCGCCCCCCCAATCACCGCACCGAGAACCTGGCAGACCCGGGCAAGATTCCGGGAAAGGGCGAGACGACAGACGTGCCCTTGGACCCTCAGGGCGTCAGCAAGCTCCTTCTCGACGAGACGGGCGTCGACGGCGAGGAAGAGGGTCGCCAAGAGATAGCGGGCCTCCCGAACCTGACTCGCTACGAGGTCCAGGAGGAGATCGGCAAGGGCGGCATGGGGCGCGTGCTGGAGGTTCGCGACAAGACCCTTCGCCGCGAAGTGGCGCTCAAGGTGATGCTCACCAACGACCGGACCGAGCAGAGTCGGTTCGCGCTCGAGGCACAGATCACGGGCCAGCTGGACCACCCCAACGTGCTTCCGGTCTACGACTACGGCCTCGACGACGAGGGCAAGCCCTTCTTCACCATGAAGCTCGTGCGCGGTCACAGTTCGATCGCGGACTTGATCAGCGACATTAGGAAGGGCGAGGTCACCGCCCGGCGCTGGACCTTCAAGCGGCGCGTCCAGGTGATCCAAGAGGTCTGCCAAGCGCTCCACTACGCCCACATGCGCGGCGTGGCCCACCGCGATATCAAGCCCGAGAACATTGTCCTGGGCGGGTTTGGCGAGGTTTACCTCGTCGACTGGGGCGTCGCGTGTCTCGGAGATAAGGCCCAAGTGCGCCCGGTGGACCTCTCCAAGGAGGAGGCCCGCGTCGTGCGTGAGACGGACGCCCGCAACATTGTCGGGACGCCGATCTACATGTCTCCCGAGGTGATCCGCGGCGGTGAGGCCAACGCCGAAAGCGACGTCTACTCGCTGGTCGCGGTCTTGTTCGAGTTCTTGACCCTGCACCACTACCTGGTCGACCTCCCAGACGACGTGCAGGTCCTGGCTGATCAGATCTGCTCCAAGGGTCGGACCGCGGCCGAGGGCTTCGTGGATCCGATCGCCGGGCGAGTTCCGCGGACACTCTCCGCGCTCTGCTTGAACGGACTCGGGACCAACCCTGAGAAGCGATTCGTCGACGCGCGACAGCTCGAGGATCACCTCCAAGCCTGGATCGAGGGTAAGAACCCCATTATCTGCCCCGGGACCTGCATGCAGCGGGGCATGAACGAGTCTCGCGACTTGATCGACCAGCACCCCGTCTTGATCCCAGCGCTCGTGATCACGCTCTCCGTCCTGGCCCTGGCCTGGATCGGATACACGACCTGGTTCTTCATTCAGAGCGCATGACGACGCTCCGCGGAGACGAGGCCCGGATCCGGGCCCTGGTGGACTTCCTTTGCTCGCGCGAGTGCAACGGGCGCGCGCCGGGTACGCCGGGCGGGCGTTTGGCCCGTGACCGAGTCCAGGCCGAACTCGCCGGTGCTGGGCTCGAGCCTGCGGCCCCTGACGGGAGCTGGCTCCAGCCGGTCCCCGGCTGCGACGGTCACAACGTCCTGGGTCGACTGCCAGGGCGCGGTGAGCGCGCGATCGTGGTCGGCGCGCACTTCGACCACCTCGGTCCCGACGGGACCGGCGAGGCTTACTGGGGCGCGGACGACAACGCCGCCGCCGTGGCGGTCATGGTCGAGGTCGCCCACCTCCTCCGCGGTCGGGAGCTTGAGCGGAGCGTGCTCTTTTGTGGGTTCGACGGCGAGGAGCCGCCTCACTTTTGCACCCCGGGCATGGGCTCGGTGCACTACGTGGCCGAGCCACCCTTCCCGCTCGACCGAATCGACACCATGGTCTGCATGGACCTCGTCGGCCACACTCTGGGGCCTCCGGGTCTCCCGGCGGCGGTCGGGGATTCGCTAATGGTCATGGGCGCTGGCCGAGGGGAAGGCCTGGGGGGAGCTGTGGATCGGGCCGCGGCCCGCGCGCCCGAGGGCGTCGCGCCGCGCCGCATGAGCTGCGAGGTGATCCCAGCGCTCTCCGACTACTACGCCTTCGACAAGGCTCAGATCCCGTTCCTGTTCCTGAGCTGCGGACGCTGGGAGCATTACCACGAGATCACCGATACGCCCGAGAAGCTGGCTTACGGGAAGATCGCTGCCACGGCGGGCTTCTTGGCCGAGCTGGTCGTGGAGCTCGCCGCGCTGGAGGGCGAGCGGCGCTACGTCCCGGGCGGGACCGACGACGCCGCCACGGTCGTCTCCCTGCAGGCGATCGGAACGGCGCTCGCCACCGTCGACCCGAGAGCAGGCATGCTGCTCGCGGCGCTCTCGTCTTTCGAGGGCAAGGAGCGCCTGAGCCCCGCGGAGAAGCAGGCCCTGGCTGGGATCGTGAGCATGGTCGAGTCGACGCTCAGCGGCGGCTAGCCTGCCTCTGTCACCCGGTCCCGTAGTCCAGTCGGGACGTGCCTGGGCCCGCGCCCAGGCCAGAGCCGAGATCACGGGCCTGAGGATCAGTTCGTCGTCTCGCGACCGGTTGCGGGCCAATGACCTACACAGCGCGTGCTCCAGGTTCGCCTCGGGGAGTCCGACGGCTCGCGCGACCGAACGCAAGAGCTTCACTTCGGCCAGGTCGAGCCGACTGTCTGCTCCCGCCACGTCGATCATTGCTCGGGCTAGGAGTCTTCGCTCCTCGGCGCCTTTGCCGATCCGCAGGGCTCCTCAAGAGCTTGGAGGCTCAGGTCGGCGCTCCGCTTCCCCTCGAGCTGGGTGCCCTCCTGGAGCGCGTCCGACCTGGCGACCCGCTGTTCTTCGGCTCCGCCTTGCTCGACCCAGCCGAGCTGCTTCGGCACTGGACGGTCCACAGAGACGTTTACGAGTCGATGGAGTTGGCGGACCTCAAGCAACACATTTCGAGCCCGCGTGGCTATGTCTACCCGGTCTACACGTGCCCGAGGTGGGTGCCCTTCCTCGAGAAGGGCCAGGCTTTCCTCTGCTTGGATCTCGTTCCAGGTAAGAAGGGCAACTACGGTCAGGTGATCGCCATGGGCGAAGACCTCGACCACCGTCCGGTGATCGCGCCGAGCCTCTCGAGGTGGGTCGAACTCTGCACACGAAAGGCTGCAGGCGAGCACGTCCGCGTCCTCCCGGTTTGAAGTTGGGGCAACCGGCCTGGACCGCCAGCGTCTTGCCTCAACAGCAATCCCTCGTGAGGGATTCGGGCTAGCCGACGTTCGGCTCGGCCTCGCTGGCCTCCAAGGCGAGGGCCTCGAGCGCCGCGCCTTGCGCGTCGGCCTTGACCGTTGCGCGTGTGCCCGGACGTTCGCGGGCCAGGCGCTGCCACTCGCGAATCAGGACGTAGACCAGGGTCCCGCCGATCAGGGCCGTGGGCAGGAACGCGAGCGGCGAGGGGTGCGCGCTCGTGAGCTGGTAGAGCACACGGAGCGCGTCGAACCCTAGCGCGGCGAGGAGCACGCCTCCAATGAACCAGCGGACGCGGACGCTGGGTTCACGCTCTCGGGCACTGCGTCCGAAGAGTCGGATCGCAGTTGCGAGGAGAGGGAGCGCGGCGGCGAGGTAGAGCCAGCCCACGCCTCAGCGTTTCTTAGGCGGGTAGAGCTTGGCGACTTGGTTGGCGTATCCGTTGTAGGGGAGCGTGTCGAGGCGCTTGAAAGTCGGGCCCATGCCCCCCGCCTTGGTGATGTGCTTTTCGCTCGCCTGGCTCCAGCGGGGGTGCGGGACCGTCGGCTCGACGTTGCTCAGCCAGGAATACTCCTCGGAGACCGCGTCGTGCCAGAAGGTCGGCGGGCGGGTCTCGGTCAGCATGATCTTGACGACGCTCTTGGGGCTCTTGTAGCCATACTTCCAGGGCACGATCAGTCGGAGCGGCGCGCCGTTTTGGGGCGGGATCCGACGTCCGTAGATCCCCGTGACGAGGAGCGGGAGCTCGTTCATGGCCTCGTCGAGGCGGAGCGCCTCGTAGTAGGGCCAGGTGTAGCCTGAGGCCCTAGTTTGCCCCGGAGCTTGCTTGGGGTCGTGGAAGCTGACGAAGCTGAGGTACTTCGCCTTGGGCTGGACGCCGACGTGTTCGAGGAGCTTGCGGAGGGGGACTCCGATCCAGGGGACGGTCATGGACCAGGCCTCGACGCAGCGGAACCGATAGATCCGCTCTTCGAGGCCGAGGGCCTCGACTTGCTCGAGGGAGAGCTTGCCCGGCTTGTTGACGAGGCCGCCGACTTCGAGGGAGTAGGGGTCGAGCACGAAGTCCTTGGCGGCTCGCCAGACCTTGGTCTTGTCCGTCGTGAACTCGTAGAAGTTGTTGTAGCGGAGGGCGCCGTTCTCAGCGCTCAGCTTGCGCTCGGTGACTGTGTAGGCCGGGTTCTTCTTGGCAGCCAGCTTGGGCATGGGAGGGATCGGCTCCCCTGCGAAGGCGGTCTCGAACAGACCGCGTCCCCCGAACGCCAGGCTGGCTGCGGAGAGCCCACCCAGGCCGAGGGCTTGAATGAAGCGGCGTCGGTTGAGGTAGGCCTGCTCGTCAGTGAGGGCGCTCTCGGGCAGCTCCCACTCGGGTTTGCGACGGGGGGTGGACATGGTTCCTCCTAAACGGAAGTTCGTGACTCTGAGTGGTTGCGCGACACTGACACGGTCTCGCGTGGTGACCGAGTCACGAATTCCGTTTACTAGAAGATTGAGTCTAGTAAAGCGGAGCACGATTCTGATCGAGGTCGCCCTCCGAGCGAAGGGGAGTCGTGGGACCACACTCCTGGGCGACCTCGCAGAATCGTAGCCTCCGGTTTAGCGTAGTCGACGGAGAGAGGGTGGTTACAGCGGGGGCTCGGAGGTTTGGCCTCGGAGCCGGGCGTAGGCGAACACTCGCTCAAGGAATTTGGCGCGGCCAGGCTCGTCCTCGAGGTCGCGTTCTTCGGCGAGAGGAAGCTCGGGCCAGGCCACGTGCAGGGCGTGGGCGAACGCGCCCCGCCCCACGGGCAGCGCGGGGCCGTGCGGTTGGTGGAGTTCGACTCCGGTCAGCCCACAGCTTGGTGACTTGCTCTTGAGCACGTAACCGTCGAGGCCTTCGGCGCGGAGCGCGGCCACTCGCTCGCGGGCGTATTCCGCCATGGGCTCGGTCAGGTCTCGGCCAGAGCCGGGAGCTTCGAGTCGGACCCCGCCGGGCGCGCTCGATACGAGGCGAATCGTTTCGCGGGGTGTCCCGAGGCCGAGCTCGACCTCGGGGCAGACCGGGACGAACTCGACGCGCTGAGCGAGCTCGTCGCAGAGGAAGGCGTGGCGTTTGTGGCCGCCGTCGTAGCGGACCTCTTGGCCGAGTAGGCAGGCCGAGACTCCGATTCGGGGCCGAGCCTCGCTCACGTCGCTCCTCCTCGTTCCAGAAGTTGCTGGGAGTCAACGACTTGGGGCGCGACGCCGGCGGTGTCAGAGGGCTCCCCACGATGGCCTGCATGACCACCCTCTCTCCCTCGGACTTGCTCGAAGACGTGCGCCGCTTCGACGCCTTCGGGAGCAGCTCCGTCGAGCGCGAGACGCTCGGCGTTCCGACCCTGATCAACGAGTTCTGGACGCGCAAGCAACGTCAAGGGCACCCCCTGCACGAGCTTAGCTACCGGGCGTGCTTCAAGCCTCAGTTGCCGGCGTTCTTCATTGAGCGCCTGACCGAGCCAGGTCAGGTCGTGTTCGATCCCTTTGGCGGCCGCGGGACGACCGCGCTGGAGGCGGCGCTGCGGGGGCGGATCCCCTGGTCGAACGACCTCAACCCGCTCAGCCAGCGATTGCTTGCGCCGCGGCTCGACCCTCCCAGCGAGGCCGAAGTCGCCGCTCGCCTCGAGGAGATCGACCTCGGCCAGGCCTTCGAACTCGCACCCCAACTCGACCCCAGCCTTGAGCTGGAGGTCTTCTTTCACCCCGAGACCCTGCGCGAGTTGGTCGCGCTGCGAGCCTACCTGCTGGCTCGAGAGGCTCGCGGGCACTTGGATCGAGTCGACGCCTGGATCCGAATGGTCGCGCTCAATCGCCTGACCGGGCACTCGAGCGGGTTCTTCTCGGTCTACACCTTGCCACCCAACCAAGCCGTCACGGCCAAGGCCCAAAAGGCGATCAACGCTCGCCGCGAGCAGGCACCGGAGCCCCGCCCGATCGTGCCCCGGATCTTGCGCAAGACGCGTTCGCTCCAGCGCGGGCTTGGAGACGAGGAGCGGGCTCGCCTGTCTGAGGTGTCGAGGCAGTGGCGCCATACGACTGCGCCGGCTTCCGCGACCGAGAGCCTCCCTACGGGCGGCGTCGACCTCGTCGTGACTTCGCCTCCCTTCTTGGACGTCGTCAACTACGCAAACGACAACTGGCTCCGCTGTTGGTTCTGCGGGCTGGACTCCGAGCAAGTCGCCTTCACGCAGGCCCGGGGGCTCGAGGCCTGGGGGGACGCCATGGAGGCGGTCCTCCGCGAACAGGCTCGCCTCCTTCGCCCCGGCGGCCACGTCGCGTTCGAAGTCGGTGAGGTCCGGGGGGGACGGATTCTCCTTGAGGAGACGGTCGTCCCGCGGGCCCGGGCCGCCGGCTTGGAGCCGGTCCTGATCCTGATCAACGATCAGGAGTTCACCAAGACCGCCAACTGCTGGGGCGTCTCGAATCGGGTCAAGGGGACCAACACGAATCGAGTGTGTGTTCTGCGTCGTCCCTGATCTAGGGCACGCGCCCGATCAGCGGGGCGAAGTCGAGTCGCGGTTGAAGTACTCGCGGACCATTCGTCGGTATCGCTCTGGGACCCGCTGGTCGCGGAGGCGCTTGAGTTCACGCTTCAGCTCGGCTGGCGGAAGTTGCTGGAACCCGAGCTTGCTGGTTCCACCCCTCGCCTGAACCTCGACGACTCGCCGGCCCTCGGGCTGGGCTCGCCCGACTGGGGTCAGCGGTCCCTTGGGGGTGGTGTCGCCTTTGCCGGTCTTGCCGGTCTTGCCGGTCTTGCCGGTCTTGCCGGTCTTGCCGTTGCCGGTCTTGCCGTTGCCGGTTTTGCCGGTCTTGCCGGTCTTGCCGTTGCCGGTCTTGCCGTTGCCGGTCTTGCCGTTGCCGGTCTTGCCGTTCTTGCCGGTCTCCGTTTTTCCGGGGGTCCGCTCTCTTGGCGTGTCGGGGCGGGACGCATTCGGATCGGGGGGGAAGGCCTTCTTGAGGCGCTCGAGCACCTCGGGGTCCATGGATTCGAGGCGATCCTTGAGGTCTTGGCGCGCCTTGGGGTCCTGGTCGTCGCCCTTCTGGAGTTGGTCGCGCTCTTCGGGGGGAAGCGAGTCCTTCAAATCCGCGAAGGCCTTGCCGAGCTTCTCGAGGTCCGCGTCGCTCAACTGTTCGATCAACTTCTCGGCGCCGGGAGGGATCCCACCGGGCGGGGGATCGTCTTTGTTCCGCTCGGGATCTCCCATGAAATCCCTCATGTCGCGGGCGCGCTCGGCGAGGTTGCGGAGGTCCTCAGCGTCCATGCTCTTGAGCATCTTGGCGGCCATGTTGACCATCGTGGGTGAGAGCTCGGGCCCTTGCCCCGGCGTGTCCATTGGCGCGAATTCGGACTCGTCGTCCTCTGGGTCGGCCGGGGTGTCGCCAGGCTGCTTGGTGTCGCCAGGCTGCTCGGTTTCGCCGGGCTGCTCGGTTTCGCCAGGCTGCTCGGTTTCGCCAGGCTGCTCGGTTTCGCTAGGCTGCTTGGTTTCGCCGGGCTGCTCGGTTTCGCCAGGTTGCTTGGTTTCGCCGGGCTGCTCGGTTTCGCTGGGCTGCTTGGTATCGCCGGGCTCACCGGGCTTGGTGTCGCCAGGCTCACCGGGCTCACCGGGCTCACCGGGCTTGGTGTCGCCAGGCTCACCGGGCTCACCGGGCTTGGTGTCGCCAGGCTCACCGGGCTCACCGGGCTTGGTGTCGCCAGGCTCACCGGGCTCACCGGGCTTGGTGTCGCCA
>JAESQQ010000036.1 GCA_016765095.1 Planctomycetota bacterium
ACGCGCTCCAGGAGGGGAGGGGTTTACAGCTCCTGAGGTAGCGACGGTTAAGTGCGCGGGAGGCTCCAGAGAGGCCGAGCGGCAAAGTCTGGGGGCTGGGCGGGGGTAAACCCCGCCCCTCCCAAGGCGTGTTGTGAGCCGTCCAATAGGCTGCCTTGCGGAGGGCCCTCTTGCGATCTGTAGGGTGCGGGGTTTACCCCCGCCCGCGCGCGGGGCGGCCTGAGAGCTAGTCGTGGCGGAGAGCTGCGATGGGGTCCATGAGGGCGGCTCTGCGGGCGGGGTAGATTCCGAACACGATTCCGGTGAGGCAGGAGATCCCCATGGAGAGCCCGACCGCGCCTTGGGTGATCACGGGCTGCCAGTTGGTGAAGGCTTCGAGCACCGCGACGCCTGCTACGCCGAGGGCGATTCCGAGGAGGCCGCCCACGACCGAGAGGGTCACGGTCTCGATCAGGAACTGGATCGTAATGTCGGCCTGAGTTGCCCCTAGGGCGCGGCGGATCCCGATCTCGCGGGTCCGCTCGGTGATCGAGGCCAGCATGATGTTGAGGATTCCGATCCCGCCCACGAGGAGCGAGATCCCAGCGATCACTGGCAGCACGAGGTTGAACACACGCTGAGTGCGTTGGCGCTGGGCGAGGAGCTCGAGGGGGATCGTGACCTCGTAGTCACGGCGGGGGTGGAAGCGCTCGAGGATCGCGCCGATCGCCTTGGCGGCCTCGAGGACGTTCTCCTCGGAGTTGATCGTGCAGACGACCTGGTGCAGCTCGACTCGGGTCCGCGGGCCCTCGCCAGCGCGGCCTCGACTGACGAGGCCGAAGCGGTCGGTGACGGTCTCGAAGGGCACATAGACCTCCAGCGCGCGCCCGTCGAGACGGAGAACCGTGCTGTTGGTGCTCTGGAAACCGCGGGCCGGGAGGACGCCGACGACGCGGAAGAACTGGCTGCCGACTTTGAGGTCGAGCTGGAGGGGGTCCCCCATGTACTTGGCCTGGCGGATCAGCCCGGCTCGCACGACGCACACTCGGGCTCGGGTCTGGCCGTCCAGTTCGGTCAGGGAGCGACCTTGGATCGGGACCATTCGCAACCGGCGGAGGTAGGCGGGCGTCACGCCACGGACCTTGGCCTCGAGGCGGCGGCTCTTGAGCCAGATCCACTTCTCCACGTCGTGAACCGGGAGGACCTCCGTGACTGCGGGGAGCGTGGAGCGGATTTGTTCCGCGTCGCGGAACGTGAGCCCGAAGTGTTGGAGCTCGTTGTTGCCGCCGCCCTGCTGGAGTTGCACGTCCTCCTCGGCGGGAGGCTTCTTGGCATTAATGATGATGTTGGTCGTGCCGAGCTCAGAGATCTGGGCCAGGATTTCGCGGCGGGCTCCTTCTCCGGCGGAGATCATGGCGATCACCGAGGCGACGCCGAAGATGATCCCGAGCGCGGTCAGGAACGAGCGCAGCTTGTGGCGGGCCAGGTTCTTGAGCGCCTCGCGCACGAGCTCGAACGTGAAGTTGATCACGGGGCGCCGCTCTGGGGGGCGTCGCTCGGAGGCGCCTCGCTCTCTTCGGGGCCCGACGCCATGGCAGGCAGCCGCGCCGAGAGAATGCTCGTGATCAGCCCGTCGAGGATCCGAACTCGGCGGGGGGCCTGGCGAGCGATCTCGGGGTCGTGAGTGATCATGACGATCGTGCGGCCCGCAGCGTGGAGGTCGTGAAAGAGCTGCATGACCTCGGTCCCGGTCTTGGTGTCGAGGTTGCCGGTCGGCTCGTCGGCGAGGATCAAGTCAGGCTCGTTCGAGAGGGCGCGCGCGATCGCGACCCGTTGACACTCGCCGCCCGAGAGCTCGCTCGGGAGGTGCTCGAGGCGGTGGCTGAGGCCGACTCGCTCGATCAGCTCCTTGCAGCGAATGTGGCGCTGCCGGCGCGGGACGCGGGCATAGAAGAGCGGAAGCTCGACGTTTTCGAGCACGGTCAGGTGACTGACGAGTTGAAACGACTGGAACACGAACCCGATCTGGTCGTTTCGGAGCCGCGAGAGTCTCTTGTCGTCGAACTTGGCAATGTCCTCGCCCTTGAACAGGTAGCTCCCACTCGTGGGGCGGTCGAGGGCGCCCAATAGGTTGAGGAGCGTCGACTTTCCAGACCCAGACGGGCCTACGATCGCGAGGAATTCGCCCGTCTCGACGGCCAGGTCGAGGCCGTGGAGGACCTCAATGGCGTGCTCGCCGGCCCCGTAGGACTTGGTGACCTTCTCCAGCGAGAGGAGCATTAGTTGATCGCCTTGGCGTCTTCTTCCTTGGAGGCCTCGGCGTCCTTGGCCCCGCCTCCCGCCAGGTTGGGGTTGTAGAGCAGGACCTGGTCGCCCTCCTCGAGGCCGGACAGGATCTCGACCATGGTCGCGTTGTTTTGTCCGACTTTGACGAGGCGGCGGCGGGGGCCGGACTCGGTCTGGATGAAGCAGTAGTGGTCGCTCTCGACGAGGAACACGCACTGGAGCGGGACGGCGACGGCCTTCATGACCGTGTCGATCATGATCCGGGCCTTGGCGCTGATCCCAGGCTTGAGCTCGACGCCCGGGTCGCCCTCGAGCGTGATCTCAACGTCGAACTTCTTGACCTCGGCCTCGCGCCGTCCCTCGGGCGAGCCTGCGATCGCGGCGATCTTGGTGACGGACCCCTTGAGCACGAGCCCGGAGTAGGTGTCCATTGTGACCGTGGCCTTCTGGCCGAGCACGATCTTGTTGATATCCGCCTCGTGGATCGCGACCCGGACCTGCATGAGGCGCAGGTCGGGGATCGTCATGATCGTGTTCCCGCCCCAAATGTGGCCGCCGACCTTGACCTGGTTGCGAAACCAGCGGTGCCCCTTGGGGTCGCCGTAGATCACGATCCCGGGGCAGGGCGAGAGGAGCTTCATGTTAGAAAGGTCGGCCTTGGACTCCTTGAGCGAGCGCGTCTTGCGCTTGAATCGTTTGTTGCCGTGCGCGACCGCGACTTCCCGCTGGAGGAGCCGCGAGCTGGCGCGCTTCTTCGTGGTCGACTGGTCCCGGATCACGTCCCGGAGCTTGGACTCCTTCTCCTGGATCGTCATGGGGTGTGTGTATTGGTCGAACATTCTCAGCGCTAGCTCGGCGCCTTCCTTTACGACCTCGGCCTTCTCGAAGTTGATCTGGTCGGCCTCGAGCTCGACGGGCTTTATGTAGTGCTGATCGAGGAGACGCTTGCTGTCCTGGTAGCGCTTCTTGGCGCGCTTGTGGGTCGTCTGGGCGTCCTTGATCTCGACTTGCAGCTTGCGTCGCTGGAGGGGGCCGTCGGCTTGGCGGTAGCGTTCGAGGTCCTTAGTCGAGCGCTCGAGCTGGGTCGCGGCCTTCTCGACGTTGGCTATGTTCTCCGCCTTTTGGATCTCGAGTTCGGTCTGGGCGGAGCGGAGGTTGGTCTCGTATTGGACGACCTCGAGCTCGAGTTGCTCGATCCGTGACTCGAGGTCGGTCGTGTCGAAGGTCACGAGCTCCTCGCCCTCCGTGACGAGCTTGCCCTCCTCGACGAGCGAGACGATCTTGCCGCCGCGGCGGACCTTCATGACGACCTTGCGGGCGTCCTTCGCGACGAGCGTCCCCTGCTCGGTCAAGGAAATGAACAGGTCGTGGCGTCCGACGGTGTAGAGGCTCTCGGGCGGGATCGCGCCTGCGGCGGTCTGCTCAGCGCCTGGCCGGGCATACCAGGCGACGCCCCCGCCGAGGGCCGCGATCAGCAAGAACAGAATCAGGCCGGTTCTCATTTCCAGCGCCCCTGGGTGTCGATCTCGAGCAGGCCGAGGGACCGCAGGAGGCGAAGCCGACGAATGAAGTGGTCGACCTTGAGGCGGATCAGTGAGTTCTGGGCGTCGATCAGCCCTTGACGCGCCTCGAGCAGGTCGCGGTTGTCGAGGAGCCCGGCCTCGTAGCGGATCTCGGTGACCGTCACGGCGCGACGTTCTTGGATGATCTGGGCCTCCTGGATCACGATCTGCTCCTCGACGCTGTCGAGCTGGCGGAGCTGGTCGCGAACCTCGAGGCCGACTCGGTCGCGGAACAGGTCGTAGGTCCGTCGAGCGCGGTCTCGGCGGATCAGGGAGTTGCGGTAGAGGTTTCGCTCGCGCTTGAGCTGGAGGGGGAGCTGAAGCGAGAGGCCACCGGAGAAGCCCCACTCGTCGGCCCAGGCCTTCTGGAGCCTCTGGTCCGAGCCGCTAAACGAGCCGTTTACGCTGAGGTCGAGCTGGGGCAGGAGTCCGTTCTCGGCCAAGAAGGCGCGCCGCTCGGCGTCCTCCATTTGCTGGCGCGAGGTCGCGACGTCGAGTCGGTTGCGGAGGGCGGCCTCGACCGCGGAGACGGGGTCGAAGTCGACGGTCTCGTAGAGCGGCTCGAGGGAGGACACGTCGAGATTGGACGCGCTCGGGAGCCCGAGCTGGATCTTGAACTCGTCGAGGGCGCGCTTGTAGCGGGCGCGCGCGTTGATCAGTCCGTTTTGAGTCACGACTTCGCGGCGGCGGGCGCGGAATACCTGCTCGTCGCTGTTGCGGTCGACTTGGCGGAGCGCCTCGGCCTTCTTGCGGTCATAGACTGCCTCGTCGTAGGTCCGCACCTGGTTGTTGAGGGTCTGCTGCTGGCTGACGAGGTCGTAGTAGCTCTGGGCGAGGTCGATCGAGAAGTCCTGGCGAAAGAGCTCGAAGGTGCGCAGGGCGTAGACCAGCGTTCGCTCGGCTTGAGTCAGGCGCTCGTGACTGACCGCGCGTCCGGCCCCGCGCAGGAGCGGCTGATCGAGGTCGAGGCTGACCGAGGTCCCGAAGGACTGGTCCGTCCTCCCTTCGGGGTAGCTCGCGCTGAGCGAGCCGCTGAGCGAGGCCGTCCCGCCCGTTGGGAGAATCTGACTGACCGTGCCGCCGGCGCTCGCGCTTTGGACCCCCACCCCGAACTCGTCGTCGGACCAGATGTAGGAGAGGGTCGAGCTGAGGCGAGGCCCGAAGTCGAAGCGGGTCTGGGTCAGCGCGAGCCCTTCCTGGTAGAGCGTCTCCTTCTGAGAGCGATAGCCCCGGTTGTTCTTGACCGCGATCGCGAGCGCCTCGGCCAAGGTCAGGCGCTGGGTCTCTGGGCCCAGGAAGCGCGAATCGACGGCGGCGATCTCGGCGGGTCGCGGGTGCTGGATCGAGCGCAACTCAGCCTCTTGAGCGCGCCCCGCCGCCAGAATGTCTGCGACCTCGGCGTCCGCGTTTTCAGCGTGCCAGCCGGCGCAGCCCACGAGGGAGGCTGTGAGGCTGGTTGCGAGCAAGAGGGTGGCGCGGGTCATGAGCGGGGCTGGTTGCGAATCGGGGTCCGGGGAGCGCGACGAGCCGCACAGCCTAAACTCCCCGCCCCCAGTGAGTTGAGAGAAATCTCGTTGCCGGTGGGTGCCAACCCGGCTTACAGGTCCCCCAGATCTGGTGGGGTGCCCGGCTCAGCGCCTGAGGGGAGCCGGGTTGGGCGCGCGCGGGATCCTGGCCGATTCTGGGAAGGCTGCGATTCCGCCACATGAGCGCCACTTGCCCATTTTGTGTCACGGACACGTCCTCGGGCGGTGATAAATCCTTTGGCAGTAGGCCGGCGGTGGCCAGGTGGCGATGGCGCTTCGATTGCGCATGGGGTCTACAGCCTTGGAGGTTTCGAATGCTGACCCACCGCACCGTGCTGATTCTTGCTCTCTCCGCTCTCGCCTTTGGGTGTGGGAACAGTCGCCCAAGCACTCCCGCCGCCGCCAGCACGGTCGCGAGCAGCACGAGCGCTTCGACGACCACGATCGCGACGTCGACGTCCACCGTGGTGACGACGCCACCCGTCGTGCCGCCTGTTCCGGCGCAGTTCGAGGCAGTCGCGTTCGAGGTCCTAGACGAAGGAACCAACAGCCTGCGCGGTTCGGCCCAAGGCGCTCACGAGGTGCACGTCGCGACGGATCCCGACTGGACTCTGTTCTGGCCGACCCACAGCGCCAGGACGCGCCCGCCCGTCGTCGACTTCTCACAAGAGTCCGTCGTCGCGACGTTCATGGGCCAAATCAGCGGAGGCTCGCACTTCACCCAGGTGGTCAACGTGTCGCGCGACGTCAACAGCGACGACCTCCAGGCCCTCGTCCGCGAGTTCCGCCTCGGAGCTTGGAAACCGAACATTCGGATCCTGACGACTCCCTTTCAAATCGTCCGCTGCGCGACCGCGGTCTCGGGCCAAGGGACCCTCACGATCGAGCGCCAGACTCAGCTCGACTTCGAGACGCTGACCTTTGGGAGCGTCTCCGAGATCGGCAGGAACGATCCGACCTACAAGGGCGGTCTGCACGTGTTCCGCGACGCCGCGGCCTTCAACGCCTTCCATGTTCAGGTCGCGCCTAACCAGCGCCCGCCCGCGGTGGACTTCCAGCGGCAAATGGTCGTGGCGGTCATGGGGCCCTATATCCCCCGCTTTGGGAACACCGTCGAGACGCTGCGCTTGGTCCACGACCCCAAGACCCACGAGATCCGCGTGATCTCGCGGGTCAACCCCTACCGAGGTGGCGCCGCGCCTCCCCGCGCGATTCAGACTCCCTACCAGTTCCTCCGCGTGACGATCGCGACGGGGACGATCCGCGCCGAGCGGGCGACGCCCCTTCTCCAGAGCCGGCCTCAGACTGGCCTCGGTCGGGGCACGACAACGGTCGTGCGAGCTTCGCTCGTGGTGCGAGACGCGGCCGCTCTGGCGGACCTCTGGCGGGCCCGGATTGGCGGAGGAACTCCTCCCCAAGTGGACTTCAGCAAGGACCAAGTCGTGATCTCGTTTGTGCCCTCGGGCAGCGATCGGAGCGTCACGATCGCCCGCTGCACGCTCCTCGAGGACGACGAGCTCGCCGTGACTCTCAACACGACCTTGAGCTCACCGACTCGCGATCCGCGCTACGTCTTCGTCACGACGCCCCGGACCCTGGGTCCCGTGGCCTTCGAGTCGATCGACGTCACGCCTCGGCCTTGATCGATACTCCCGGTTAGGGAAGTGCCTTGAGCTCGCGCCTGAGGGTCAAGAGCGTGGAGGAGGCTCCCGCTCGGTCAATCGCGGCGTCAATGGCCACCAGGCCGATCTTCTTGTCCTTCGCAGCGAGGGCTGCAGTCGCGAGGGCGAAGTAGGTCAGGACGTTGGGTGAGATCGATACGGCCCGTTGGCCAGTCTTGACGCCGAGCGCCCCCTCCTCGAGGTAGGCGTAAACGAAGGTCAGGCCAGCTAGGGCGTCCACGAACTCCGGGTTGATTCGAATCGCGGCCTCGAAGGAGAGCCGAGACTCCGCATAGCGATCCAGGCGCAGATAGACGTCGCCGAGGAGGTAGTGACCCTGGGCGTCCTTTGGCTTTCCGATCAGATACCTCTTGAGGACTGGAATCGCGCCTTCGTAGTCCGCTTTTCGGACGAGCGCGATCGCCTCCTCGATCGCAGGGACTTGGAACTCCTCAATGTAGGTGTACCACTCCTCCTCGATTCGATCGATGGGGCCAATGATCTTCTCGAAGGCTTTGACTGAGTCCTCGCCGGCCGTAACAGCCGACCAGTAGCGGAGGAATCTCTCTCTGTATTTGGGGCGCTTCGAGCCTAGCTTGGGCTTCTCCAGCAGCATGTGCACGAGGGTCCAAGCGAGGGAATAGCGGGCGGCCCCAAAGCTCCCGTAGTCGGTCACCCCGAGGAGATCACCGCGGAGGCTCGGGCGCTGTCCCTTGAGGATTCGCCGGGCGTAGCGAAGGCGGTCGTATGCGGGCAGACCGTGGCGGAGATCCTTCTTGTTGCGGTCCAGTTGGGAGGGAGCGAAATACTCAGCGATCCCCTCGCTCACCCAGTGAGGCAGCTTGTAGAACTGCTCCCCGAGTGCGAGGTGGCAGAAGAGGTGCGTCCCTTCGTGGAAGAGAGTATCGAGCGTCGACTCAGGTGCGTTCGGGTCGTAGTAGAGGACGATCTCTTTGACGTCGAGGCGATAGTAGCCGACGACTCCTGAGCTGATTCCGGTGCCCGTCTCCCTGGCGTAACGGTCGAAGTCCTCCCGAGTCCGAAAGACTCGGACTCCCACCTTGCGGCCCCAGGCCTTGACGGGATCGCGGCGCACACGAAAGATCTTGCTGAAGCGCTTGTAGAACGCGCTGACCGTGTCGCAGTAGTAGTGGAGCTTCGCCTCGCTGGTGTTGGTCTCCACGAACACAACCGACGCCTCTCGTCGCCAGGGAGTTCGGTATTTGCGGTGGTGGGCTTCCCTATCAAGCACCTTGCGGAGCTGAGTCTTCGCGCCTCGGTGGTCGGGGTCGGCGAGGGTCGCGAGGGTTAGCGCCTCTTTCTCCTCCTCGTAGAGGCCCTTGGAGCGGGCCCAGCGCGCGAGTGAGAGGTACTCGCGAGGTCCGCTGCCTGCTCTCAGTTTGCTCTTGCGGGTCTTGTAGGCGGTGGCGAGATGAGATCCGCCTCCGGTCGCTGCATCCGGCTTCACCCCCCCCCTCTTGGATGTCCCTCCGCTCTTGGGTGAAGGGGTGAGTTCTACCCCTGCCTTAGAGGGGGGGGTGATCTCGTCGGGGGCGATCGGAGCTTCGTCCTCCTCGTACGGAGCGAGCGGATCCTCGTCACCCTCGTCGGGTGCGAGTGGATCTTCGTCGTCCTCGTCTGAGGGGTCCTCGGTTGGCGGATCGCTTGTCCTTGGAGTGGGAGGGTCGATCTCGAGGATTGGATCGAAGTCTGGATCGTCCGTCGGGTCGTTTCTCGGAGGAGGCGCTCTCTTGAGGCGCGGCTTGGGCAGGCTTGCGAGGCGACGGAGCAGCAGTCGACGAGCCTCGTCGCTGCCCGGCTCTGAGCGGAGTGTGGCCTCGAGCCGAAGGAGTCTTCTGCGCGCCTGCTCGAACTGTTTCTGCGCTGCGTCTTCGTCCGCCCTTCCGATCTCCTCCAGGGCAAGGGTTCGAAAACGGTCGGCCGGCGACTCGACTTCAGGTTCGGTTGCGGTCGCAGTCGGCGTTGGTGAAGCCCCTTGAGCGACCTCGGGGGCCTTCCTCATGAACAGGAGCGTGGCACCGATTCCGGCCAAGAACAGGGCGCACAGTCCAGCCCCTGTAATCACGAGATAGCTCGAGTTTGACGTCGCCCTGCGGGGTGGCAGGTCGCTGTCTTCGAGATCGGCGATCCGCCGGACGCCGCTGCTGCGAAGGCGTCCTGACCGACGCTGTGGAACGCGACCGGAGCCGGTCCGGAGTCGACCGCTCGCGGTTCGACTCGAGGGACGGGGCGCCTGGATCTTGCTCTTCGGGCTCCCGACGGAGGGGCTCCCCACGGAGGGGAGCCCTGCGTTGGGATCGGTCTGTGCCCCACTGGGGTTCATGGAGGCTTGCGGTGGAAGGGGTGCGGCGCCAGACGTTGGAGGTCCGCCAAGGCCAGTCGGTGCAGGCAAGCCGAGCGGTGGCGGTGGGGGAGGAGTCCCGAGCGAAGGTGGCAGCGGGGGCGGAGGCGGAGGTGCCCCGAGCGCTGGCGGTGGGCCGGGGGCTGGTGGCGGCTTGGGCGCAGCGGGAGGAGTTGTGGGGACCTGACTGGGGAAGAGGTGGATTGGGTAGGGCGGTAGCTGAGGGGGGGCCTCCCAGCCCAGCTTGAGAGCGGTCGCTAGCGCTTGATTCCAGGCCACAGGCATGAACCCCATGGAGACCGCGATCTCCATGAGAGGGACGGCCTGCCCGGTGGCTGCCAACTCTCGCTGTCGATTCTGGAGTTGAGCGACTAGAGGAGGCGTGAGCATCCCTTCCTGAAGGACCACTTGTTGAAAGAGAGCGTCCGGCAGCGCCATACGTTGTCCAGTGGTGAGGGAGGTGAGGGAGGGCGGGGTGAAATGTCCAGAGTTGAAGAAACATGGTAAGCCGCGGCCCCCGCGGGGGGTAGTCCTGGATGGAC
>JAESQQ010000386.1 GCA_016765095.1 Planctomycetota bacterium
AAGCCTCGCCGGTTCAAGCCTCGCCGGTTCAAGCCTCGCCGGTTCAAGCCTCGCCGGCCCAAGCCTCGCCGGCCCAAGCCTCGCCGGCCCAAGCCTCGCCGGTTCAAGCCTCGCCGGTTCAAGCCTCGCCGGTTCAAGCCCCCTCGGTCCTCCTGCGAGAGCCGCCCCGGCGTTCTCGACTCCACTGGCGAATCGCCCTCCTTGAGCAGCGCTCAGGTGCCGGCGAGCTCTTCGCCGGACTCCGTCCTCACTGCCCGAGTCCACCTCGGGTCAATGAACTCACCGCAGACGAGCACTTAATGCACGAAATCCGGGCCTACGGGCTTCCACTGACCCTTCACCCCCTCGAGCTCTGGTATCCCGACTTAGCGGCCCTCGACGTCACGCCCGCAGCCGAGGTGCCCAACTGCGTTGGGCAACGGGTTCGGATTTGCGGGTGGTTGGTGACGGCCAAGCTGGTTCAGACCAAACACCGCGATCCTATGGAGTTCGTGCTCGTCGAGGATCTGACCGGGTTGGTCGACGTGACGGTTTTCCCGCGGATCTACGCCCGCTCAGCAATCGCGCTCCACTCTGCGCGACCCCTCTTGATCAGCGGCTGGGTCGAGGAGGAGTTTGGCGTCTCGTCCCTCGTCGCCGATCGAATCCGCTCTTGGTGGGGCCCCTGCCGGGTCTCGGAGGAGGCCTTGGCGGCCGCAGACCAACCCGAGGAGGACCTCATCGCCTGAGCCTGCGTGAGGAGTACCCTGGACCTCCCTCTAACGCCAAGCAGGAGCGATACGAGCAATGGCCGAATTCTCGCAGTCGATCGGAGCTCGGTTTCGGGTCGTCGTTGTCCAGGGTGACATTGCAGATCGGCCCTGCGGAGCCGTGATCTGCGCGGCGAATGACCAGCTCATGATGGGCGGGGGCGTGGCTGGCGCGCTCCGGATTCGTGGAGGAGACGCGATTGAACGGGAGGCTGAAGCTCACGCCCCCGCGCCGTTGGGGAGTGTGATCCGAACGGCCGGGCACGAGCTCCTCGCAGAGTACGTCTATCACGCGGTCGTGATCCGCTACGACCTCAAAGGCGGCTCTGGAGCTGCCGACGTCCTCGTCGCCTACCGGGAGGTCCTAAGTCAGGTTGACCGGGACGGGGTGCTGGATATCGCGATCCCACTCCTAGGGGCTGGGGTCGGTGGGTTGGGAGCGAAGCAATCGACGGAGCTCCTCCTCGAGGCGATCGAGGGCCGCGACGCTCGAGGGCGAGACGTCTATATCCAGATCGTCTCGATCGACGAGGAGGACGTCGAGGCAGCCCGGACTGTCGTCTCTGGGTATCAGCCTCCGACCGTTCGGGAGGCGGCTCTAGGCCGGGACGCCGAGGCTTACATGGCGCAGTGGGCTCAGGCCCGCCTCGAGGCCGAGCAGTCGGTGGAGGAAGTCGAGCTCGACCCGAGCGCGAGCCCGGACCAGCGCCTGCGGCTGCTGGCCCGGACAGCCGAGCCTGGGAACTCGAGTTGGAATCGCTACGCGCGAGAGCTAAAGCGTGCCCAAGGAGACGAGGCCTTGGAGCTCCTCAACGACCGGGAGGCCTGGCAAGGCGCGGGCACCCAAGACCAAGACGCCGCGATCGTGACCGCTCAGGAGCTGCTCGGCGAAGACTGGCGGCTCGAAGCGGTCGGGACCTTCGAGTGCGCTGGGACTTCGCACCGGATCCCGATCTTCCGCCACCTCTCGACTCGGCTTCAGTTCCACCTCGTGCCCGGTGGGACCTACACAATGGGGAGCGCGGACTTCGCCCGTGAGGAGGCGTTCTGTCAGCCGCAGGAGGATCGAACGCGCCCTGACTACTTTAGGCGCGCCTGGCTGGTGGGCGAGTTCCCTGGCCACGAGATCTACGTGCCGCCGATGCTGGTCCAGCGCACCGTGTTGACCTATGGCGAGTACACGTCGATCGGGCGACCGTTGAGCTTCGAGAGGGCCTGGCTCGAGAGCGTTCACAGCCCCGTCCTCGACGGCGACCCCTTCCCGGCCTTCGACCCCTTGGTGTGCATTGAGTGGGCGGCGACCCTCCCCGGCTCGCTGCGGCCGCCGAGCGAGGCCGAGTGGGAATACCTGGCTCGGGCCGGGAGTCAGACGCGCTTCTACTGGGGCGACGAGATGGACCCGGCTTACTGCTGGTTCAACAAGAACTCGACTTGGATCGCCCGGGATCAGAACGGGGAGGGCGGAACCTCGGGGCTTCACGGGGTCGAGGAGCACGCCGATCAGGCCAACAGCTTTGGGTTGATCGACACCCTGGGCCACGTGGAGGAGATCGTCAGCGACGGCTTCTTCCCGGACGAGGAGGAGGACGGCTACCGAGTCGGCCCCTTTGACGCCTCGCCGCTGCACCCGAGCGCCTCGGCTCGAATCACGCGCGGCGGATCGTTCGACATGTCAGCAGGGTGCTGTCGGAGCGCGCACCGCGGTCGAAACGTCGTCGGCCAGCTCAGCTTGCTGGGAATTCGACTTGTCGGCGGGGTTCCTTGGACGGTGGGCAACTAGGGGTCGCCACCGTCGGTCCCCTGGGGTGAAATGGGTTTCCTCCCCCGGGGAAGGAAACCCAGTGCTCCTCTCAAGCTCCTCGCTCGAACTGACCGCCGTTGGATTCACCATCTTGGTGCTCTTCGTGAGCTCCTTGGTCGCCTTGGCGCCGCTCAAGAAACTCCGCGTCCCTCTCACCGTAGCCCTGATGCTGGTCGGCTTCGGCGCGGGTGCTTTGGTCAACACCTTCGGCGAGCACGAGCCCGGCGCCTTTGGCGAGATCCTGGGCTTTCTCGCGGCCGGTGGACGCTTGACGCCCGAGCTGATCTTGTTCGTGCTCCTCCCGCCCCTGGTCTACGAGTCCGCCTTCAACCTCGACGTCCGCGCCCTGGGCCAAAACATGCCCGCGATCGTGACCTTGGCCGTGCCGGCCTTGATCGTGTCGACGGTCGTGGTCGGGGCTGCCGTGATGCTTGGCGGCGGAGCGAGCCACGGTCTGACTTGGCCCGCAGCCCTCCTGTTCGGGGCCCTGATCTCGGCCACGGACCCCGTGGCCGTCGTGGCCCTGTTCAAAGAACTGGGGGCCCCCAAGCGGCTCGGGGTGCTGGTCGAGGGCGAGAGCCTGATGAACGACGGCACGGCGATCGTGCTGTTCAACCTGCTCCTGGCGGCGGTCGTGGCGGGCGTGCTCGGGACTGGGAACGAGCTCTCGATCGGCGGGCAGGTCCTGGGTGGAGTCGGGAGCTTCTTGGTCGTGGCTTTGGGCGGGATCGCGGTTGGCGTGATCCTGGCCTTCCCGATCTTTTGGCTGATCGGTTGGATCGTGAGCAACGAGTCCGTCGAGATCTCGCTCTCGGTGGTGTTGGCCTACGCCTCGTTTGTGATCGCCGAGCACTTCCTCCACGTCTCGGGGGTGTTGGCAGCAGTCACCGCGGGGCTGATCGCGGGCTCGTTTGGAAAGACCAAGGTCTCGCCTTCGGTCGCGGAGTTCATGCACTCCTTTTGGGAATACATGGCCTTCGCCATGAACAGCCTGATCTTCTTCTCGGTCGGGCTGATCATTGCGCGCCAGGTCCCGCTGGACGAAGTCAAGAGCCTGCTCCCCCTGTTGGCCGTCACGCTCGTGGCCGTGATCGGTGCTCGCGCGCTGGGGGTGTTCGCGAGCGTCCCCCTGATCAATCGCCTCGTCGATCGAATCAGCTTGGCGTATCAAGCCGTCATGTGGTGGGGCGGCTTGCGGGGTGCCGTGTCCTTGGCCCTCGCGCTGACGGTGTTCGCCTACGTCGACGTCCCCCAGCCGGGGGGCGGGACCGCCAGCCTCCCGAGCGATCTCCGACACACGGTTCTGATCCTCTCGGCGGGGGTCGTGTTCTTCACGCTCCTTGTCAACGCGCTCACGATGCAGCCGCTGATTCGAAAGCTCGGCTTGGACGCCCCGACGCTTCGAGACCGCTTCGCCCAAGCCTTCGCCGAGCGCGACCAAATCCACAAGGTCGTCAAAGCCCTCGAGCGCCTCGAGGACGAGGGTGGAGTTCTGCCTCAGGTCCTCAAGGCCCAGCGTGAACGGCTCGAGGCCCGCCGAGTCGCGAGCGAAGAGTCGCTGGCCGGGCTCCGCGAAGAGCTCGCGACTCCCGCGGGGGAGAAGGAAGCCGCGATGGTGGCGGCCCGAGTCGCGATCGGAATCGAACGCGGCAACGTCCTCCACCGCTTCGCGGGCGGCGAGCTGAGCGAAGCCGCGACGAAGGCCCTCCTGAGCGAACTCGATCAGATCCAAGATCGGATCCAGCACCACGGCACGCTCCCCGACGAGCGAACCTCGGGTCGCACGGGTGGGTTTGGCGCAGCGCTGCTCAGCAAGCTCGAGCCGCTCCCGCTCCTGGGCGCCCTGGCTCGAAACCTCTGGAAGCGACGCCTGGCCGTCGCCGTCGAGGCGTCTCGTGGCTTGTTCCTCGTGACCCGGACCGTCGAGAAGACCCTGGCCGAAATCGAGGAGGAGGGGATCCTCCCCCAGCGGGCCCTGGCTATGGCCCAGCTGACCTATGCCCGCTGGCGCCACCAAGCCAAGACGCGGCTCTCGCGCCTGACCGCAGACTTCCCCGAGTATGCGGAGAGCTCACAGGAGCAGTTCGCCGAGCTTCAGCTCCTCCGCGTCGAGTCCCACACCCTCGAACACCTCGCTGAGTCGGGCCTGCTGACCGACAAGGCGCGGGCCACGGGCCGACTCCAGATCCGAGAGCGCGAGGAGGCCTTGCGCGATCTCCGGGCGACGGGCCTCGAGCTCGACAACAAGTCCCTCCTCCGGCAGGTCCCAGCGCTCCGGGACGCCAGCGAGGACGTCCTGACTCGACTAGCGAGCCTGCTCGTCTCGCGGACGCTTCCCGAGGGGGAGATCCTCGTCAAGGAAGGCGACCGCGGCGACTCGATGTACATGATCGCCCGCGGCTGCGTCGAGGTCCTGACCCACAACGAGGAGGGAGTCGAGGTTCCGCTTTCGACGCTCTCGGCGGGCACTTCCTTTGGTGAGCTGGCGCTCCTGCTCGGCGGCCCGCGCCGTGCGACGGTCCGCGCGCTCTCGCCAGTCAACCTCCTTGAGCTGAAGCGGAATCACGTCCAAGACTTGTTCGACGAGCGGCCGGACTTCGCCGAGATCCTCAAGGCCTCGATCTATCCCCGCGCCATCGGCCGCGCGCTCGTCGACTGCGCGGCTCTAAAGGCCCTCTCCGCGAGCCAGCGCGAAGAGTTGGCCCTGGCTTTCCGGCTCGAGGAGCACCAAGACGGCGACGCGGTCATAGGCGAGGAGCACCTTCACCTCTGCTATGTCTGCGAGGGCACCCTTCGCTCCGGGTCCGAGACCGTCACCAGCGGCGAAATGGCGGGCGTGGGGACCTTGGCCGGGGTCTGCGAGCCCTGGACCGCCGAGGGTCCCGTCCGCGTGCTCTACCTCCCGCCAGACGCCTGGTCGAAGTTCCAAGTCGATCACCCAGCGACCGCCGACGCCTGCCGCAAGGCCGCGGGGCCCCCGACCTCGACCCCGACCTAGCCCGACTCGTCTCAGGGCGCCTGAGACGAATGGGAAAATCTTGCCCACGGACTGAGTTGACGGGACGCAACCCGTCGCAATCCCCCTCGAACTCGCGTTTCGACTGGCCTCCGCTGTGCGTTCTCCAAGGTCAAGGAGAACGCTATGCAACAAAAGGCGATCGAGTGGGCTCAGGAGCTGATGGCGTCCGAGGCCAGCACACGCAGAACGTCGATTGTGGACTACGAGGTCTTGCGCGAGCGCCTCGTCCACTCCAGGTTCCAACGGGGCCAGGTCTATCGGCTCGAACTCGACCTCTGGGAGCCGGTCGGCTTGGCGCGGCTCGAGCTCGGGCGCGTCGACTTCCCAGCCGACCGCGTAGGCCCCATCGTCGCCAAGGTCGCAGTCGTAATAGGAGGTACCGAGCCAGTAGTTCGTGCCAGCGTCCAAGTCGGTCGCCAC
>JAESQQ010000387.1 GCA_016765095.1 Planctomycetota bacterium
GCCCGGCCCGAACTCCCCCGACGGGGTCCCACCGACGACGCCTCGCCCTTCACGAGCGCCTCGCCCCGGCACGTCGCCACCCCTCGTAGCGGGCCTCCCAGTTGCCACGCCTGCGCGCGACGTGCCTCGAGTTCTCCGCGCAAAGTCCGGCGGCGACCTTCGATTCGTCGCCGCCGACGGGGCGCCTATCTCGGGCGCCCTAGCCTCCCTCGAACAGCGATCGGACGCCGCGTTTGGTGTCGGCGGAGGCAGCCCGCTCGTTGGCCGAAATCCTCCTCGCAGCGACTCGGACGGCTGGCTGCGCCTCGACAGCGATCTCGGCGGCGACTTGAAGATCCACGCGGCGGCCGAGGGATACCTGAGAAAGGAGCTCTACCTGATCAAGCCCGAGCTGACGGTGAGGCTGGTTCGAGTCGTGGTCCTCGACCGGGCCCGCAGCTTGCGAGGGGTGGTGGTGGACCCCCAAGGACGAGGCGTCGCGAAGGCCTCCGTCTCGGCGCGGGGGACAACCGGAACTCAGACGGACAGCGACGGGCGCTTCGAACTCAGCGGGCTTCAGCCTCGCGCGACGATCTTCGTGCGAGCCGGCGATCGGGTTCGCTCCGTGACGACCCAGCCCGACCAAGACGAGCTGCGCGTCGCCCTCGTGGCGGGCGTCCTCCGCTTCGAACTCGACTTGGGAGAGGACGCCAGAGATCCCTTCGTGGTCCGAATCGACGGACAGGCTCGGAGGGTCAAGCACCGCTCGCCCGTTGAACTCCCGGTCTCGCCCGGGCGCCACACGATCCAGGTCCTCAAGGACCTCATGCCAGCTATGCAACGCTCCTTCGTCGTTCCCGAACAGGGAGGGACCGTCGACCTCGGAGTCTTGACGCCGATCGCGGCCCAGGTTCGCGGTCGCGTCCTCGGTGGGTCTGGTCCTCTCCAAGGCGCACTGGTCGCCGCCTTCGACACGAGCACGGGCCACGCACACGGCTATGTCGGCACGGACGGCGAAGGGAGCTTCGAACTCGACCTCGAGCCAGGCCGCTATCGCTTCGAGATCAGCCACGCCGATCACACCGGGTGGAAGGGCGACTCCGACGTTCCGGCCGCCGGCATGGACCTGGGGGCTCTAACCCTGGATCGAGGCGTCCGCTGGACCCTGCGCCTCCAGGACCCCGAGGGCGGCTCGATTTGGATGCGAACCCCCACCGTGACCTGGATCGATGGGGACCTAGCTCGGGAACTAGAGTTCGGCTATCACGGCCCCGGCGGCGCGAAGCTGGAATCGTTCAACGAGGACATTTCGCTCGGGCGCCCAACGCTTCGCTTGAACGGGCTCCCCTCCGCCACCAAGCGGGTCTGGGTCACGATGCGCGGATACGCACCGAGTGAAGCCAAGTTCAGCGGAGCCCCCACTCGCGAACAGCCGGTCGTGCTCCGCCCTGGGGGAAGCGTGGGCCTGCGCGTGACCCATGCCTCAGGACAGCCGGCGCGATTCGTTGAGATCGCGGCCGGGCCGCGAGCCCTCGTCCGAGCCCGGCGCCGCCCCCCCTCCGCTCGCTGGCAGAAAACCAACGCCCGCGGGCGAGTCGTTCTAGACCGCCTGCCGCCTGGGCGCTGGCCCGTCTTTCGGCGCGGCCAGGGAGGCGAGGTCGAGGAGATCGGAAGCGTCGACGTCCGCGATCAGGACCTGGCGCGCTTCGAACTGTTCGTGCCCTAGCGGTCTACTCGTTGGGGTGCAACCTCACGAATAGCCCAAAGGGACGACTTCTTTCCGGACGCTCAGGCCCCAACCCTTGGGGCGTCATCGCTTAGCTCTCAATCGACTTCATCTGCACCCTTCCTGGAAGGCTCTAAACCTCTCGGTTCTGGCGGCGTTCCTCTTCTGACGCAATACGGAACTCCTCGCCCCTCGCAAGGTCTGCCATGAGACTCTCGATCCTGCCCCTGCTGGCCTGCCTGTCTCTCCAGCCGGTTCTCCTCGCCCAAGATCCCGCTCCGAAGGCCAACGAGCGCCTCCATGCTCCAGTCCGGGTCCGAGTCGGCGTAAGGCAGATCACTGCACAGTCCCTCCTGCAGCTCTGGGCCACGGCCAGCGGACGCAGGCTCAGCTTCACCCCCTACATTCCCTCCCGACGGATCTCCCTCACGGCGGGCGATTACGAGCTGAGCAGGACGGACCTGCTCGAGCTCCTCGCGCGGAACCAAGTCACGGTGATCGAAAGCGAGACCTCGATCCACGGGCTCGATCTTCGCGAGCTCAACTCCCAAATCGGAGCGACGAACTGCCCAGCCTTCGCGACCGACGCGGACCTTCCGGTCCTGAACACTCCGATCGCCCTCTCCTTTAAGGTCCAGCACGGAGCCGCGAGCGCGATCTACGCAAACCTGCGCGGAGTCCTGGCTCGCGACCCGGCCCGCAGCGGCAACATCCTCTATGTCCAGGGGCCCGAGCTCATCGTGATCACGGACTTAGCGCCCAAAGTCGCCGCCTACCGCGACTTGGCCCGCCTCCTCGACTGCGCCCCAAAGGCCCGGTTCGTCAGCGTCTATCGCGTCCCGAGTGACACGTGGGAACAGCTAAAGAACCTCTCCGACGGGGCCCTCCGCAAGCGCTTGCTCGCGCGGAGCGACAAGGACGTGATCCGCCTTGAGGAGATTCGCGTCACCGGAAACGACGCCTCCTTCAAACGCAATCTCCATGTGGGAGCCGAGGTGTCGCTCATGAAGCTCGAGCTCTTCCGGCCACCCAATCGAGTGAAGCCCGACCGCCTCAAGAACACGTCGACGAGGATTCGCCTCTCGATGACTCAGTCCTCGGGCACTGAGGAGTTCCAAGCCGAGGTCGAGTTCAACTCACCCCTGACCGGACCGGGCGCGATCGCAAGCGTGTCCCTCAAGGGGGCGGACGGCATGCTGGTCGTGGTCGTGTCTCAGGTGTCTGGAGCAGCGAGCCCAAAGCGAGCGGAGGGCAGGGCGAAGGACGCTGGAGTCAAGGCGCTCTCCTCCGACGAGATTCAACGCCAGTTCTCGATCGCGGAGCGGAAAGTCGCCCAGCGCTGGGGGATCAAAGTGGTGAAGGCCGCGATCGATCCGAGGCCGAAGGCGCGAAGCACGTTCGTCATTCGGACCCGTGAAGAGCTCGGGTCCGTGGCGCTCGAACGTGCGTTCAAGGGGCACCCAACCCTAGTCGGACGGGTGACCGGGCTCCGGGCCCTCAAGAAGGGCGAGGGAGCCGGGTTCCAGTTCGAGTTCGTCGTCGAGATCAAACCGGCGAAGTAGTCGCCTCGCTCTGACGTAGCCAAGCGAGGGGCCAGAGCCGTCCGCTATGGACTTGGGGAGCTGCGTCCCGAACGCGCTTCAGCGGTGGAACGGAGTGGGCAGATCTTGCCCACACGACTTGGTTCACGGGACGAAAGCGCTAGAGCCGGAAGCCGTGGGTCGCTCCCGCAGAGGGGTCAGGCGAGGCGCAATCGCTAGGCGAACCACACTTGTTGGTGCGCGTCGCGTAAGTCGCTCCGGGGCAAGCGGGCTGCATTGCCGTGGGACGGGCCTAGCTCGTAGGATCGCGCCTACCCTGCCCTTGCCCTCCTGGTGGGAGCAGCGAGAGTGGCTGGGTGGACGAGCGACTCCAAGCGCGCAGACTGAGCCTCGAGGCCTACCGCCAGCAGGCAGCCCTCCCTCCCATAGAACAGCTCGTGTGGTTCGGCTCATGAGGGACCGTGAGCGGCGCGAACTCGAGCGGCGCTACCGAGAGAGCGGGAGCCTCGACGATGCCACGGCGTTGATCCAGGTTCGCCTCCGTGAGGGGACCCTCGATCTGTCTCGCGTGCAATGGGCGGCCGCCCTCGGCTACGAGCCTGCGCGTCGAATCGAGCCCGGCGAGGTCAGCGGCCTCTCGGCCGAAGAGAGCCCTGGCTCGGTGTTCAAGGCGTGTCTCGCGAGCGCAGGCCTGGAGAAGAGCACCCTGGCCTTGATCGCGTGCGCCTTTGCCGAGCAGGCGCTCCCCGCTTGGGAGTCCCGCCACCCAGACCACCACCGATTGCGGGCAGCCATAGAGACGGCGCGACGAGCGGCTGTCGGGAGTGTCCCCGCGATCGAAGTGGAGCGCGCCCTAGCGGACGCGGGTCACGTGATGAGCCGCTATGAGGACAACTGCGAAGGGGTCGGAAGCGCGATCAGAGCGAGCTTGAACCGACTCGACCTCCCGCGAGCTGCCCAAGCCGCTCAGACCGCCTGGTCACGCGTCAGCGACCCCGACCCCGAGACCGGCGTCTACCAAGCTTTGGGAGGAAACTACGTCGACGAGGCTCAGGAATTTCAACACGAACTCCTGGCGGCAGTCCTCTGTGGACTGCAGGAGCCGCGGGGCCCGTCCGAGACCGGCGCGCCCCGGCGCGATCCACCTCTCGCGGGAGCCGAGCGCGCGTGGCGTGAGGCTCCGAGCGAGGAGAGCGCGCGGGCCTACCTGATCGCGCTTACAGAGCGAGGGCGGGTGGCCTACGACCTCCTCGTGGCCGCTGCGCTGGCAGGCTATCGTCCCGCGCGCTTGGCAGTCGAGGCTTGTCGAACCCGCTGCGCCCCGCTTGGTGAATCCCGTCAACGCCCCGCCGACGCTCCACCGATCGCGGCGCCCGAGCAATTGCTGGGACTGGTGGACTCCCCCGAGTCCCAGCGAGCGATCCGGGTCTGGTCGTGCGACTGCGTCGCCCGCCTCGCTCGCTACGCTCCGGAAGCGATTTCCTTGCAGCCGGTGATCGATCAGTTCCGAGACGTGGCCCAAGGCGTCGCCCCTCCCGCACGCCTCGAGGAGGCGCGCGCTGGCCTGGCGAGCTGGCACCAAGAGACCTTCTATGGCCGGACGCACCTCCTCAATCACGGCGGGGAAGGGGCCGTGGGCTGGGTCTTCATGGCCGCGGAGGCGCTCTCGCTCGAAGCCTGGGGGTTGGCCCGACGAATCGCCCTCCAGGGCGTCCGCTGGATCCAGTGCGATCGCCTCCCCGACCATCCCCACCCCCATTGCGCGGCTTCGCGGGTCGCCGACACCGAGGCGGAGTGGCAGGCGGGCGCGCTCTGCGCGCTGCTCGCGAGCAGGTCTGGCGAGGCTGAGACCTCCGCACGCTCCGACCTTCGCGATCGCGACTACGCCCGCTTCCGCGTGACTTCGGGTCCTTCCAAGGGGCGACTCCTCCTGCTCTATCCGGGGCGCTTCTACGCCCTAGGGCGCGGTCGCGAGGTCGACCTCCGCGTCGAGGGAGACGAGAAGGTCTCGAGGTTCCATGCCACGGTTGACTGGCAAGCCGGCTCCTGGTTTGCCCGGGACGCGCGGTCGAGCCAGGGGCTCTTGCACAACGGAGAAGCCGTCCGATCCCACCGACTCGACTCGGGTGACGTCTTGACGCTCGGCTCGACCACGATCCTCTTCGAGGGGCCGGCCCAGTCAGCGATTCGCCTCGAGGCACCCAAGGCGGAGGCCAGCACCTGATCGACGCCGGCCACCTTGGCCCACGTCTGGTGCGTGTGCCGGAAAGCGTGGATCGTCACGCCCGTCATGCGCTCGGTCCACTCCTCGCGGAGCTCGTCGGCGAACACAGCGATCTCTGCCTCTCGCAGCTTGCGAGCTCGCCTGGTGGCCTTGCTTATGAGCTTCGGGGTCCCGAACGCTCCGAAATGACTAGCGCCCCCTTAACGTGGTCACGCAGTGCAGCAAGTCGGAAACTACGAGATTCTGAGGCCCCTCGGTCGAGGTGGAATGGGGGAGGTGTACGTCGCGCGAACATTCGGGCCTTTCGTCAAGAGGGCGGTGGAGAGCCCCTGCTGCGGCTCAAGGTTGGCGTCGACGTGACGCCCGAGACGCAGATCTACCACCTGGGGGACAACGTCTCGGAGTGGGTCCAAGACCCCTACGCCCCGCTCCCCCCCGGTCCAGTCTTGGAGGACTGTTGGACCGGGCCAGACGCGGCCGAGCGTCGCGTGGTACGAGGCGGAAACTGGGTCGAGGGCTTCCACGCGACGCTCACCTGGCACCGAAGAGGGAGGGCGCCGATCGAAAGGGAGCCGACGATCGGAATCCGGGTCGCGCGCGACGCGGACTAGGCCGCGCTCGAACTCGGCCTGCCCGAACAGGATCCAGATCGGCCAGCCCGGGCACGGATTTCCGGAGCGGCGCAGGGGCTCGCTACGAGCTTAGCCTTGGCGATTCCTGAGCCGCGAGGGCGAACCCCTTCTCTCTGGCAAAACGCGCCCGCCTCAAGCAATGGCATCGACCTGGCCTAAGACAGCGCAGGGCTTAGGGATTTCCACCCCCAGTCAGGACCGACAGCCTGTGTAGCCCTTCGAGCGCTGGGAGCGCACAGGAGAGACCCCATGAACACGAAGATTGCTACCCCCTGGACCCGCACACTCTTTGCCTTCGGGCTTGGCGCGCTGACCTTCACGGGCGGTATGAGCGCCGCGCTTGCCGGGGACAGGCTGGACCGGCCCTCAAGCGAAGCGCCGAAGCCTGCTGCCCTTACCGCGGCGAAGCCGAGCCAACCGGCACCGGTGGAGGCGGTCGACCTCGTGATCTGCCTCGACACGAGCGGAAGCATGTCGGGCCTGCTCGACGCCGCGCGCCAGAAGATCTGGGACGTGGTCTCCCTCGTGGGGAGTTCGAAGCAGAAGGTCAGCCTGAGGGTGGCGCTGATCAGCTTCGGGGGCAACCGAGAGGCCAACAACGGCTACGTGGTCCTGGAGGCCGGACTGACCGACGACCTCGACACCGTCTACGAGTCGCTCATGAAGCTGCGGGCCGCCGGCGGGACCGAATACGTGGGCGGCGCGATCAAGACCGCCCTTGACGGCCTCTCCTGGGGTGAGGAGGCGAAGACCCTCAGGCTGCTGTTCGTCGCCGGCAACGAGTCCGCCGATCAGGACATGCGCCCCGGCCACCGCGTGCAAGAGGTCGTCCGAGCGGCGGTAGCTCGCAAGGTGACGGTGAACACGATCTTCTGCGGCAACTCCAAGAGCCCAGAGGCCGAGGGCTGGCGCCAGGTCTCGACGCTCGGCAAGGGCTCGTTCACCGCGATCGACCAGAACCGCGAGCAGCGAATCGCGAGCCCATTCGACGCCGAACTCAACGGCCTGAGCTCGAAGCTCAATCAAACCTATCTCGCCTACGGTCCCCGCGGCAGGGCTTCGGCCGCCCGTCAGGCGCGCATGGACGAAGACGCCGCCAAGGTGGGCGTCGCCGCGGAGCGTGCCGGCGCCAAGGCGAGCGGTCTCTACACCAACAGCGGTTGGGACCTGGTCGACGCCGTCGAGCGCGAAGGCTTCGACTGGGACAAGGTCGCGAAGAAGGACCTCCCCCTTACCTTGCGTGGCAAGACTACGGCCGAGAAGCAGGTCTACGTCGCGAAGCTCAAGGCGGAGCGCGCCGTCATCCAAAAACGGATCCGCGAGCTCTCGGCCAAGCGGATCGCCTTCGTGAAGGCAGAGCGCGCCAAGCAAGCCAAGGGAGGTAAGTCCCTCCAGGACGCGCTGACCTCGTCGATCAAGAGCAAGGCCGAGGCGGCGGGGCTGAGCTTCAGGAAGTAGGCTAGGCGTCTCTGACAGTCTCGGCTGGACAGGAGTCATGCTTAACACCGGCCCTCGCCCTATGGCAAACACCACCCGCGCTCCGATCCTCAGCCTCGCGGGCCTGCTCCTCGCTTGCCTCACTGGCCTGACTGGCTGCGGCGGCCCGGCATACGTGCTTGAGGACGCCGAAAGCCCCGTCTTTCTCGGAAACGAAGAACTCCTCACGGCCCGCCGGCTCGGAGCAGAGGTCACGATCCGCCGCGTAGGCACGAGCGGAATGACGCTCACTCGTAGCTTCTCGACGAATCTCGGCCCGAGCTTTCGGCGCTTCGCCTTCGACGCCGAGAGAGGTCGAATCCTCGGCTGGGGGCTGGGAGATCCCTCGACAGGAGACGCAGTGGCGGGCTTCGCTCCTTTCGTCACGCCTCGGCTCCTACTTCACGTCGCGAGGGCCCGGATCCTCGGCTGGATGGGGGAGACCTTCTTGGTGGACCCCGAGCCCAACCCAGACTTCAAGGACAACTTCCTCCCGCTCCGCCGATCCGACAGCCTTGTCGACTACGCGAGGGAGTTCTCGCTCTGGACCTCCCAGGGTGCCCCCATTGCGAGTCGCCTGACCAGCCCGAGAGCGGACGTCTCACCCGACGGGGACCGAGTCTTGCGGGCGTCACCGACCGCAGAGTTCGAAGTCAGAAGGACCGCCCAGCGAGGGGGGGTCGTCGTGAAAGGCCCGCTCAAGGCCCTCGGACCTCTCACCCCCACGGCGACCTTCCGCTGGCCGACGATCAACTGGGATCCCCTCTGGTTTCCCCCTGCCCTCTCGGCGGGGCGTCTCCTTTCGGAAGGACGAATCGTCTACTGCTGGAGGGGCTCGGCTCGCCTCTACACCCCGAGTGAAGACGGCGATCGCGTCGAGACGCTTGGACCTGGAACCTTGTTGGCGGTCCACGGGGAGCGAGTCTTCGTGCTGAGCCACTATCACGTGATCAGGGCCTACGACCTGCGAAGCGCACGAAGCGGGCCCCTCTGGGAGGTGCGCCTCTCCTGGCCCCCCCGCACGGCGAAGGTCGACGGTCCCTGGGTCGATTTTCGGGCCTGGTCGCTCGCGCTCAGCCCTGACGGAGCGGCGATTGCGATCGTGGGTGACGAGTCTTTCGGGGTCGTGGGGACTTCCCAGGGTCGCTTGCTTCACGAGCCGGCCCCCCTCGCCAGACCTTATGAAAGCTTGATCTTTCCCTCTGAGGCACGAAACTTCGCGCTGGGAAACGCGCACGGCGCAGCCTTCGACCACGAGAGCCACAAGCTTCTGGTCTGGGCCTTCGGCGACCCCACGCCGATCTTCTCCCACCGATACGGGCGGAGCGTTCATCTCGAGGGATTCGCTCTCTCAAGCAACGGCAAGTGGCTCGCCGTCAGCGTCGACGGGCCGTTTCTCAGCGGGCGGGTTGAGGTCTGGAACACCGAGTGACCGCGACGTCCTGGCGCCAACTCCTCAAGCCGATCCGCGGCCTCGAAATGCCACCTTGGCCGGGGAGCGACGGCTCGCAGCCGCCGCCCATGACCGCGGGCCTCTGCTACCGCTTCTGCCTCACGAGTCCCCACGTCCATGTGGTCCTAACGGGCCCCGCCAGCCGCGAGCAGCTCGACGAGAACTTAGCGGCGCTCGAGGCAGGGCCCTCTCGATTCCAGAGTGTGGTGGGCACGGGCCTGCCTTGCCTTGGCCCGCTAGGCTGAGCATGACGCGCCACTTACGGAGACAGTCGGTAGCTGCCGGGGTCACCCGAGCCTAGAGTCACCCCTTGAGTCCGAGGAGCGGAGCATGCGAAGCTTCCAAAGGTCGCCCCTACTTCTGGTGGTCTTGGCGTGCAGCTGCGCTGGCGTCGATAGCGGGGGGAGTTCGGGAGAGGGTGTCGCGTCAGTCTCCTCGGGCGGAGCGGTCGACGCGTGGGAGGGGTTTGGGCCGGGCAGTCGGTTCGAGTTCGAGGTCGTGATCTCGGCACCGAAGGGGCAACCGGAGTTCAGCTATCACGGTTCCGTCGTCTACGAAGTGGCCTCTCTCAGCGAAGATCAGGTCGAATTCGAAGCCAAGGCAACCGTTCTCGGGAGCAGCCACGCCGAGCGGGCCACCGCCCCTCGCGAGAATCCGAGTGCAATCCCCACAAAAACGCCCCAAGTTGACGAGATGAGAGAGGTGACCGTTCCCGCCGGGACGTTCTCCACGCGCTACCGCAAGTGGGTCGTCGGCGACGTGACCTTCGAGGTCTGGACAGGACCACGGTGCCCCTTCCCATATCGAGCACTAAGTACGGGACCGCGTGTGAGGGAACTCCGCTTGGCCGGGTTTGCCCGCGCTGGCGAAGCAATCGGGTCCGCCGTCGCAGCGGGCGCGCAGGGAGGGGACGCGGCTCCAGTGAAGTCGGACACGGTCTCGAGGTCCGAGAGACTCGCGGCCAACCTGTGGGAGAAGCATGGGCCTGGAAGCACCTACGAGTTCACGAGCTACATGAAGACCCGGCGACCGCTTGTCCCCTTCGAGAGTGTTGCAACCGTTCGGCAAGAGATCGTGTCCATCGGCCCCGAGAAGGTTCGCTTCCGCGTTCTCACCACGTTCCAGGGCGGAGTGACCGAGACCAATGAAGAGCGTCCTCGGTCTGCGCCCTATCCAACCCTTGCGACCAACGCTCCTGTGGTGGACGAGTTTCGCTACGTCACGGTGCCCGCGGGGACCTTCCAGGCGCGCTATCGCAAGTGGCACCTTGCTCGAAGCATGGCGAAGGAGTTGCACGCCACGCTCGAGACGTGGACCTCGCCCTCTTGCCCAGTCGCATATCGCTACCTCCTCACCGGGCCTCGGACTAACGAGGTCCAGCTGGTCCGCATGACCCCAGTGCCAGCGCGCTGATGCGATCAGCACGCGCGTTCAGCCCGTTGCCCCGACGGCAGGGCCAAGAGGACGAGCTATTCGCGTCAGCCCACCAGCGCAGCCTCGAGGTCGCGGCGGAGCAGGGCTCACGGCGCGCGACCGGACGTCTCGGTTGAAACCCACCTTGGACGGGTTCAGGCAGGTGCGCCGCGCCGCCGGGGGAGGGGTCTGGCTCGTAGGATCGCGCCTGGCTAAGCTGGGGCGCTGGATCAGCGAAGGGACGAGGATGGCTAAGGACAAGGCAGCAGTCTCCAAACATGGGTATCGGCGGGTCTATCGCATGCTGTGCTTTCTGGCTTGGTGCGACGAGGAACTCGCGCCCGAGGAACGAGCCGTCCTCGAAGGGTTCAGGACCCGTTTTGGCCTAACGGATCTGGAGGCCGCCATGCTCGAAGCCGAGGGCAAGCAGCGTATCGCCCTCCAATTGGGCCAACGAGATGCCGAACTCAGATTGCTCGTGGATAGCATGATCGACGTCGCGCTAGCCGACGGCGTTCTGGCCCTCGACGAGCAGGCACGCCTGCTCAAGCTAGGAAAGGCACTTGGACTCCCAGACGGGGAGATCGTCCGCCTGGTCAGCAGACAGGTAAAGAAGCGGGGGATCGGGCTGGAGATCGAGGATTGGTCCGACGAGGAGGACGAGGAGGACGAGGAGGACGAGGAGGACGAGGAGGACGCCTAGACCTGGCGACTCGGAACAGCCGAGGGCGCGATCGGTCGGGTCAACCGGTCCCACGTTGTGCGAGAAGCACCGGGCGGGGTTGCCTCTTCAACGGCCGAACCCCTTTTTCACCGCCTTCACCGTCGCCTGTGGACACGGCCCGCAGGAACGCGTCTAGCCTAGGCCCCCCAGGGCGCCGAGGTTCTAATCACCGAGCTTGTGGAGGAGGAGAGCGCTCAGCCGACTCAGGCGGCGAGGCTCGGAGGCGCGTTAGCCCCGCGGATCCGCACACCGTGCTCTCGGCGGAGGAGGTAGGTCCCCCGAAGGCGCAATCGCTCGAAGGCGCGATCAAGCGACGCGAGGTCGAGTTGGGCCGTCAACGTGAGAGGTTGTAGGGGATCGTGAAGGGCAAGAGCAGGGTATCCACAACGAGGCTGAGGGGAATGTCGATCGCATAGAGCGCCAACATCCACCCGGCTCCCGCCTCAGCGAGGATCTCTAGGTCGTAGCGCATTCCGCCGTAGATCCGCACCCTCCCTGTTCGAACCCGGGTAAAAGTCTGCGCGTCGCGGCGCCTGTCGTCTCCGAGGGTGTCGATCAGAGTTCCGCAGCCGGGAAGAGTGAAGACCGCACAGGCGAGCAGAAGACTTGCCTGAACTGCTGGTCGCGCGCGCCTCACGCCACTCCCCCAATCCTCTCGTTCTTTGTCCTCGGGAGTCACGTTGGTCCTCCATGGAACCCACACCCACACGTGGGGCCGCGATCATAGATCGCACACCTCGCCCGGCGCGGAAAGTTCAACGACGAGGGACACAACGAGGCGATCACCTACGCGGGGGTCTCCGTGCCGGAGGGCTACTGGGTGCGCCTTTCGGAACCCGAACCTCATGAACAGGGCCATTCCGAGGACTGTCGAATGCGCTTCACCTCGGGACTCTCGTCGACGGGCTATCTGCCACCAAGAACATAGCTTTCACTGCCGCGCTTCTTGAGCCCTCTAGCTGTCTAGGTTTCCAATAACATGCTCCCTCACCTCAGCCGGGAGGACTCCTCCATGTCGAACTTGACCGAATCTGCGGCCTGGAGGCAGCTCTCCGCGCATCACGATGCGATCCAGGGGGTCCAGATGCGCGACTTGTTCGCGGAGGACCCCGCGCGCTTCCCGAGATACTCCCGCCAGCTCGGCGACCTCCTCCTCGACTTCTCCAAGAACCGAATCACGGACGAATCCCTCGACCTCCTCCTTGGTCTGGCCAAGGAGGTCGACCTCGCCGGGTGGATCCAGAAGATGTTCTCGGGGGAACGGATCAACATCACCGAGGACCGAGCCGTGCTCCATGTCGCCCTCCGCAACCGGAGTGAGCGCCCGATCGAGTTCGACGGCGAAGACGTGATGCCTGGCGTGCGGGCGGTCCTCTCCAAGATGCGGACCTTCACCGACTCGGTCCGCTCGGGCGAGTGGAAGGGCTACACCGGCAAGTCGATCCAACACATCGTCAACATTGGGATCGGGGGCTCGGACCTGGGTCCCGTGATGGTGACCGAGGCGCTCCGGCCTTACTGGCAGGAGGGACTCTCCGCCCACTTCGTCTCGAACATAGACGGGACCCACCTCGCCGAGACGCTCCGGCTCGTCGATCCCGAGACGACCCTCTTCATCGTCGAGTCGAAGACCTTCACGACCCAAGAGACCCTGACCAACGCTCGCTCTGCGCGCGCTTGGCTGCTCGAGCACCACACCGACCAGGCGGCCGTCGCGCGACACTTCGTGGCGGTCTCGACCAACGCAGTCGGTGTCAGCGAGTTCGGAATCGACACGGCCAACATGTTCGAGTTCTGGGGCTGGGTCGGGGGCCGCTACTCCCTCTGGTCGGCGATCGGCCTCCCGATCGCCTGCGTGATCGGCGCGGACGCCTTCGAGGAGCTCCTTGCGGGCGCTCACGAAATGGACGAGCACTTTCGAACCGCGCCCCTAAGGGACAATATCCCCGTGATCTTGGGGCTGCTCGGGGTCTGGTACGCCAACTTCTTCGGCGCGGGCACCCACGCGATCTTGCCTTACGACCAGTATCTGCACCGCTTCCCGGCCTACTTCCAGCAAGGCGACATGGAGAGCAACGGGAAGGGCGTCGACCGCGAGGGAAACCCGATCACCGACTACACGACGGGACCCGTGATCTGGGGCGAGCCCGGGACCAACGGGCAGCACGCCTTCTATCAGCTCATCCATCAAGGGACGCGCATCGTCCCCGCCGACTTCCTGGCGCCTATCGAGAGCCACAATCCCCTCGGCGAGCACCACCGAATCCTGCTCGCGAATTTCTTTGCCCAGACCGAAGCGCTCATGAAGGGGAAGACCACGGACGAGGCTCGCGCCGAGCTCGAAGCTGCGGGCGTCGCTCCCGAGAAGATCCCAGCCCTCTCGGGCCACAAGACGTTCACCGGGAATCGCCCCACGAATTCGATCATGTTCCAGAAGCTGACCCCAGCGACGCTTGGAAAGCTGATCGCGATGTACGAGCACAAGATCTTCGTGCAGGGCATCGTGTGGAACATAAACAGCTTCGACCAGTGGGGCGTCGAGCTCGGCAAGCAGCTCGCCAAGGCGATCGAGCCCGAGCTCGAGGGGCAGGCTACGATCGACTCCCACGACACGTCCACCAACGGACTCATCAACCACTACAAGCAAGCCAGGAGCAACGCGTGAGCCTTCTCGATCAGCTAACCAAGGTGACCGTCGTCGTCGCCGACACAGGCGACATTCGATCGATCAAGGAGTTCAAGCCTCGCGACGCGACGACGAACCCAAGCCTGATCACGGCGGCCGCGCAGATGCCGGAATACGCGGACGTCGTCGACCAGGCGCTGGAGTGGGCTCGCACCGCTGCGGGCGCGGGGGCAGCTCACGAGGCGGTGGTCAAGGAAGCCATTGACCGGCTCGCCGTCGAGTTCGGGCTCAAGATCCTGGAGGTCGTTCCGGGACGAGTCTCGACCGAGGTTGACGCCCGCCTCTCCTACGACTTCGAGGGCACGATCGCCAAGGCCCGCAAGCTGATTGGAATGTATGAGAAGGCAGGCGCCTCGCGGGAGCGCGTCCTGATCAAGATCGCGTCGACTTGGGAGGGGATCAAGGCCGCCGAGGTCCTCGAGAAGGAGGGGATCACCTGCAACCTGACCCTCTTGTTCGGGATCCACCAAGCTGTCGCCTGCGCGGAGGGCGGGGTCACCCTCATCTCGCCCTTCGTGGGCCGAATCCTCGACTGGCACAAGAAGAAGCACAACCGCGACTCGTATCCCGCGACCGAGGACCCAGGCGTCCTCTCGGTCACCGTGATCTACAACTACTTCAAGAAGTTCGGCTTCAAGACCGAGATCATGGGTGCGAGCTTCCGCAACGTGGGCGAGATCTGTGAGCTCGCCGGCTGCGACCTCCTCACCATCTCCCCCAAGCTCCTGACCGTCCTGCGCGAGACCGAGCAAGACCTGCCGCGGAGGCTCGACCCAGAGCAGGCCAAGGGAATGGATATCGAGAGGGTCACTATGAACCAGGAGACCTTCAAGACGATGCACGCGGCAGACGAGATGTCGAGCGACAAGCTCGCCGAGGGAATCGCCGGATTCTCCAAGGCCCTCGTCGCGCTCGAGAAGTTGCTCGAGGCGCGCCTGCTCGAGTTGGAGCAGAGAAACGTCACCCACGTGGCTCGGAACCTGTCCTAGCCCGACGACTTCGACGCTTGTTGGAGGCGTGCTGCATTGCCCTAGGACGGTTTTGGCCCGTAGAGCGGCTGCCCTAGTGTTGCCCTCCAGAAGTTCCGGTACGGGTGAATGTAGGGGCGGGGTTTACC
>JAESQQ010000388.1 GCA_016765095.1 Planctomycetota bacterium
CCCCGCACCCTACGGATCGCGTTCCCGACTGCTCTGCCAATCTCGAGTCGGGCGCGACCATTTAGGCGCGACTCCTGTCTTCGTAGGGGCTGGGTTTACCCCAGCCCGCGCTCGTGCCGGAGGCACGATCGGGGAGGCGCGGCGCTACGAGCCCTGGGCCCCGAGGCGGCGGCTGAAGTCCTCGATCGTGCGCTTGACCGCGGGTCGACCTAGCGGCTCGAGGGCGTGGGCGTCGGGGTCGTGAGCCCTTGGCCTGCCGCGAGCTTGGCTCTGAGCTCCTCTTGATCGGCGAGCAGGGTTATGAAAATGCTCTCTCCAACCTGCTCGATTCTCCCGTCGGCGAAGAGCACGTTGCGGCGCTGTTTTCCGTTTCCGTTCAGGTGGGGAGTCGTGTCCCAGGCCAGCGGGGCGTAGTGCGGGATCGCTTTGGGATAGGCGACTTGGAACCCCTCATAGGGTGTCGAGGTCGTGTTGTTGGGGCAACTGAGCGGCTGCTCGCTGAGAAATCCTATCTCCCTCAGGAGGCGGACGGTCGCTTCCCAGTCTCCGTCGGCGTAGGGATAGTGACCCTTGGCGTCGACGTACATTTGAGTCGCGACGCCGACTTCGCGCAGGCTCGAGGAGCAGCGCGTGACGCTGACTTTCGCCCTGGCTTGGCTGAGGCCGGGGACGATCATTAGCGCGCAGACCCCGCCGCCCATGATCAAGACCACGAGCATGATCCCGAGGGTCAGGCCCCAGCCCGCGGGCTCCTGCGCTTCCTGCTCCTCCACGACTCCTCCTTGCGCGGAGGATACCGCCTCTGCTGGGGCCCAAGCTAGCGAGGCGGGGTCCAGAGCTGGTCGAGCTCGCTCAAGACGCGCGCTGGATCCCCCTCTTGGGGGCAGTGACCCGAGCGCGCGAGGCGCACGACGCGCGCGCCTGGGAGCGCAGCCTCGACGCGGGCCCGATAGCGTCGTCCGAGGACGGCGTCGCGCTCTCCGAGCAGGCAAAGGGTCGGCGTGCTCGTGCTGACGCGAGGGGCGAGGCTTGCTGCGTGGCCGGAGATCGAGCCGAGGGATTCGGCCGTCGCGCAGGCCGCGTGGTGAGCGCTCGGCCGGCTCAGGTGGCGGAACCCGCGCAGGACCTCGGCGTCGACGGGGTGCTCGCGGTAGGCGGTCAGGCGGAGCGCGCGGCGAGTGAAGGCTGGCTGGCCGGCGGTGAGACCGAACAGCCCGCGCAGCGGTCGGAGGCCGAGCAGGCGAAAGGGCAGGCGAGGCAGCCGCAGGCGTGCGCAGAGGGGGTTGATCAGGGCCAAGCGCTCGGTGGGGAGTCGCTCGCTCAAGTCGAGGATCAGGGCGGCGCCGAGCGAGTTTCCGCAGGCCAGGGCGAGGCGGTCGATGCCTAGCGCGGCGAGGGCGTCGTCGAGCCAGCGGCGCCAGCAAGCGAGGTCGAGGGCCTCTCCTTGAGCGACTTCGGCGCTCGATCCATAGCCGTAGAGATCGAGGGCGATCACACGGAGTCCGCGCGCCGCGAGGGGCTCGATCAGCTCACGCCAGGTCCAGGCCGAGTGCAGGAACCCGTGCAAGAGGAGGACGGCGGGGCCTTGGCCGTGGTCGACCACGTGGGCTCGGCCCTGGGGGAGGGCCAGGAAGCGGCTCTCGCGGTGCCAGCTCACTCCTAAACCGGAGGCCACGATTCTGAGAGGTCGCCCACGAGGGTTGTCTCACGACTCCCCCTCGCCTGGCCGGCGACCTCGCTCAGGATCGTGCTCCGCTTTACTAGGAAAAGTTGGGTGTCGAGAAGGGTCTTAGCTGCGTAGCAGGGCTCACCCCCGAGTCCAGCACGTCCTCTGAGGATCTAGTAAATGGGAGCGCACGATCGGGAGCGGTCACTGTCAACCAGCTCTTCTGTCGGCAACAACCCTCCACGTGACCGCTCATGATCGTGAACTCCCATTTAGGGACAATGAGTTAAAGGAGCAGGCCGCCTGAGGCTGCCACGATCTGGCCGGTCACCCAGCCCGCCTCGTCACTGGCGAGGAAGGTCGCGACTCGAGCAATGTCCTCGGGGAGACCGACCCGTCCGAGGGGAGTGTCGGCGACCATGCCCTCCCGAGTCGCGTCGTCGTTGAGGAGCGGCGCCGCCATGTCCGTTTGGGTGATTCCAGGAGAGACGGTGTTGACGCGAACGCCGGCTGGACCGACTTCGGCCGCCAGGACTCGAGTTAGCTGATCGACTGCGGCCTTGGTCGCTGAGTAGAGGACCATTCCAGGAATCACCCCGGTCGCGACCGTTGAACTCACGTTGACGATCGAGCCCTTCGTCTTGCTCAGTTCGTTGAGGGCCTCGCGGCTCGCGAGCAGGACCCCTGCCACGTTGACGTTGAGGAGCTGGGCGATTTGCTCGTCGCTTGTCTCGACCAGCGGGCCGGCCACGAAGGCCCCCGCGTTGTTCACGAGCACGTCCAGGCGCCCAAAGCGCTTGACCGTGAAGGCGACGGCGGCGCGGAGGTCTTCGGACTTCGTGACGTCGGCCAGCGTATAGGCGATCGCGTCAGGAGCCGAATCGGCCAACTCCTTGAGCGGAGCCTCCCGTCGTCCGACGACCACGACCTTCGCGCCTAGGTCCTTGAACCTCTCGGCGATGCTCTGCCCGATTCCGGTTCCGCCCCCGGTTATCAATACGACTTTGTTCTGAAAGTTGCTCATCGATCTCTCCTGTCTGAAGACCCTGACTGGGTGGGTAAGTAGCTGAGTTCGTCTCTGCTCTGGCCGGATAATAGAACGAGCGTTCTGCGTCCGCAATGGGTACGGGAATGTTCGTTCCAAATTAGCCTAAACCTAGTGCGCAGAGGGAACGACGAACCCGGGCCGAGGCCCCCTCGGGCGAATCTGGGATCCCCTCTGCGGCGAGTCGATAGCGGAGAGGTCGAGACGAGTAGGATCACGGCCGGAGGACTCGAGTGACCGAAGAGATCACGATTCGCCGCCCTGACGACTGGCACGTGCACTTGCGGGACGGCGCCCTGCTCGGGGCCATGGCAGGCGACACCGCGGGCCACTTCGCCCGAGCCTTGGTCATGCCAAACCTCACGCCCCCAGTGCGGACGGGCGAAGAGGCCCTGGCCTACCGAGCGCGGATCCTGGCTGTGACGCATGGCCTGGAGTTCACTCCGCTGATGACGATCAAGCTCCTCCCGGAGACGACGGCCGAGTGCGTCGCGGCGGCCAAAGAAGCCGGCGTCGTCGCGGGAAAGCTCTACCCCCAGGGCGTCACGACCAACTCCGAGGACGGCTGGAGCGAGATCGAAGTCCTCCACACCGCCTTCGCCGCTATGGAAGAGGCTGGGCTCGTGCTCTCCCTCCATGGCGAAGCGCCCGACGCGTTCTGCCTTGATCGCGAGCTTCGCTTCGTGGAGGACACCCTGCCGAGCATTGCCGAGCGCTTTCCCAAGCTTCGGATCGTGCTCGAGCACGTCAGCACCCGCGCGGGCGTCGCGGCAGTCAGCGAGCTGGCAAACGTCGCGGGCACGATCACGGCCCACCACCTGCACCTGACCCTCGACGACGTGATCGGCGGCGCGCTTCGCCCGCACCACTTCTGCAAGCCAGTCGCGAAGAGACCCGAAGATCGCGAGGCCTTGATCGCGGCGGCCCTCGGCAATGACTCCTTCTTCCTCGGGACCGACAGCGCGCCTCACCTCCAGGCCGACAAGGAGTCCCCCTCGGGCTGCGCCGGCGTCTACACGGCGCCGGTTGCCCTGGGGTTGGTGGCCGAAGTGTTCGAGGCGCACAGCGCGCTCAGCCAGTTGGAGTCCTTCACCTCCGAGCGGGGGGCGCGCTTCTACGAGGTCCCGCTCAACGAGGGTCAGCTCACGTTGCGCCGTGGTGAGTGGGCGGTGCCCACCGACTTCGCCGGCGTCGTCCCAATGCGCGCCGGTCAGAGCCTGGCCTGGCAGGTGCGCTGATTGGCACTAGCGCCTTAGCCCGGGCCCGGGGCGGACCCGCGGTCCAGCGCGCGCAGCGCTTGCCTCCTGAGCTCGGTCTTCAGTTCGTCGGTCTCGGCGGGTCGAAGGCCCTCGATCCGGCGCGGCAGCATGCTCTCTAGGTCCAGCCAAACGTCCAACACGATCTCCTCCACGATCGCGCTCGGCGAGCGTCCGGTCTTGGAGCGAGCGCCCGAAGGAGGGACTGCCAAGGGGCGCGCAGTCGCCTAGGAATCAATCGCCGTCTGAGTCCTTGGCCTTCGCCTTGGCCTTGGTCTTGGTGATCGAGAGCACGGTGTCCTCGAGACGCTCTACATAGTCGCGAGCCGTGGTCCACCACTCGGGACCTTCCTCGCTCCACTCCTTCTCCTTTTCGTTCATGAACTTGTTGAGGGTCGCGGAGTGAACGCTCTCCTTGACCACCTCGGGGGCTTCAGTGCGCAGCAACGAGAGGAGGTCGTCCTTGTGCTTCGAGCGAGTCTTCCAGCTGACCTTCGTGTTCGTCGCGAACTTCCGTCCGTCGAAGGTGGTCTTGGCCGTCTCGGCTTCGACCATTGCGCTCGCGAGGGCGCTCTTGGCCTCGTTCAAGGCCCCGGTGGCGTCGTCGAGCGTACTCTTGGCGCTGTCGCGGGCTTCTTGCGCCGCGATCACAGTCGTGCACAGCTCGTCAATGGAACCCATGTCTCACTCACTTTGGTTAACGGGATCAATCACTCAGGATCTATCGGGCGCAAGGCTATCAGCCCGCCAGAAGTTCCGGTACGGGTGAGTGTAGGGGCGAGGTTTACAGCTCCTGACGTTGACAAGCCTAATCCCAGAGGCCGTCTGTCTCTCCCGGACAGGCGGGCGGGGGTAAACCCCGCACCCTACAGATCGCGAGAGGGCCCCTCCGCAATGCGCCCTATTGGACGGCTCACAACACGCCTTGGTAGGGGCGGGGTTCCCCCCGCCCAGCCCCCAGACCTTGCCGCTCGGCCTCACAGATCGCGAGAGGGCTCCTCCGCAAGGCGCACTAGGCTGCGCGCTCGTGTCGATCGCGTGAGCGCTGTCTGCCTGATCGCCGTTTCGAGCTGAGTGGAATGCGAGTGGGCGTGTCCGCGTTCCGGGCACATGAGAATGTTGCAAACCCTAGTGGCTCTGATCCTCCTCAGTATTAGCTCCTTGGCGCTAGCTGAGGAGATCGCTCCCGTCACCACCCTGGACCTGACCAAAGTGCGCGTCGGTACGCGCTACGAATGGAGTGATCACGGAGGGGCCACGGTCGAACGCTGGGAGGTGCTCTCAAAGGACACCGACTCGGTGCGCTACTTCCGAACTCGCCTCGACGCCAAAGGCGCGCCTACGGGTCGCGGGGTCGAGGTGCTCTGGCGTCCGCCCACGCTAGAGCAGCGGGGGAACCTCGTTCAGCGGCGGATCACGCGTCTCGGGCTGACCTACGTAGACTTCGGCAGCCGGCGTTTCGCTTGGGCGAACGGGCGCGTGACCTTCCCCGGCCAGATCGATCGCTCCGATCCCTGGACTCATGGATCGGCCTACCTACGCCTGGTGCGCGTCGACGTTCCGCCCGATCTCTCGAAGGTTCGAGTCGGGCAGCGCTACCACTGGAAGGACGCGGGTGGAATCGGCTGGCACAACGACGTCGTCGCCAAGACGCCCTGGAGCGTTCACTACCGGAGGGTGTGGCATGGGACCTCTGTTACTCCGCGCTCGGTTGGCCCCGTGCAGGTCTACGACCACGCCCCCCAGGGGCCCTCTCGCAGGGCGCCTCTCCCTTTCCCGGGACGGCGCTATGTCAACGACCGAAACGTTTGCCACGGCTACAGCTACTGGCTCGTGCGCGTCGAGGAGCCTCCCAAGAAGGGGACCGTCGAGGAGCCTCCCAGATCTTGAGCGCTCGTGAAGTCTGAAATGGCAC
>JAESQQ010000389.1 GCA_016765095.1 Planctomycetota bacterium
AGCCCGCGCTGCTCGCGCGCCTCGCCGCGAGCAAGATCGGCGCAGCCGGCGAGGGCCAGCCGATCCCAGTCGAGCTGACCTTCGCGGGCACCGTCCGCGGCCTGGCCTTCGAGGCCCCAGACGGTGTCAGCGCTCTGCGCACCAAGACGGGTTGCCTCGTCTACGCCGAGCGCCCCGGGCCGCTGGTGGTCGTGGTCGTGGTCGTCGACAAAGAGCTGCGCACCAGTCGCCACAAGCTCTCCCTCGTCGCTCGCTAGCCGAACAGACACCCGTCCCGCCCGCGAGAGGTCGCTCATGCCTCGGCTCCTCCCCGCCCTGACCCTCTCGCTCCTCCTCTGCGCCACGGTCTCCTCCGCCGCCGACAAGGAGACTCGGACCGTCGCCAAGGGCAAGCTCGGCAAGCGGATTGTCGAATGGGCCAAGAGCGCGGAGGCGGCTGGCTTCTCAGGCGTCGTGTTCGCCGCGAAGAAAGGAACCGTGATCGCCGCGGTCGGCGTCGGGAGCGCCGACCTCGAGGGCGAACGCCCCAACACGCCCGCGACCCGGTTCGAGATCGCGTCTGCCACCAAGCAGTTCACCGCAGCGGCCGTCATGATCCTGGTCGACAAGAAGAAGATCGACCTCGACGCCTCGATCTCGACCTACCTCCCCGGCGTTCCGGCCAACTGCAAGTCGATCACGGTTCGCCACCTCCTCCAGCACACGTCTGGGATCCCAGGCACCAACTCCGAGGGCAGCGGAACCGACCTGGCCCGAGTCCTACCAGGCTTTCTCAAGGGCGGACCGAAGCACAAGCCGGGAACCCACTGGGAGTATTGGAATCAAGGCTATGCGCTCCTGACCGAGATCGTGGCCCGCACCGCTGGGCAGTCCTACGTCGACGTCTGCAAGGCCGCTCTGTTCCGCCCCTGTGGCATGAAGGCCAGCGGCTTTACGGGCGACACCCCGCCCAAGGGCGCGTCGGTCGCGATCGGTCGCTCGAGCGACGGCCCCTCGCGCTCGGCCTACGAACACCCTTACGGCGGATACGGATTCCAGTATCGAGGAATGGGCGGAGCCGTGACCACGGCCTGGGACCTCTGGCGCTGGCACAACGCGCTCAGCGGGAAGCTCCTCAGCAAGCGCGCCCGCCGCGAGCTCTTCAAGCCCGGCCTCAACGACTACGCCCTGGGTTGGTTCGTCAAGGAGTCCAAGGGGCGGCTCGTGCAGTCCCACGGCGGCGGGGTGCGGGGGTTCATTTGCGACGTTCGCCGCTATCCCAAGCAAGACGCCTGCGTGTTCGTACTCTGCAACAACGACGCCGCCCCGCTCGGCGTCGTGGCTCAAGGGGTCGAGCAGCTCCTCTTTGGCGAGAAGCTGACGGTCAGCCTGCCTCGTCCCGCGGACCCCAAGGACGTCGCGGCCTTGAGCGGCACGTATCGCGACGCCGGAGGAAACGTGCTCAAGGTCGGCCTCGAGGGCAAGACCCTCGAGGCGACGCTGACTTGGACCGGCGGTCAGGTCACTTACTTGGTCGTTAGCCGCAAAGGGAGGGCGCTCAAGATCAGCGACGGTTCGGACACCTACGACCTGAGCCTGGGAGCCCTCGCCAAGGGCAAGGCGAGCTCGCTCTCGTTCGGCAAGACGCGCTACTCCCGCGCCGCCGACTGAGCCGCTTCGCTTCGTGACTTCCAACGGAGCGCTCGTTGGAAGTCACCCAACGCCGACGCGCTGTGGTTCTTGGTCACGCTCGGCGCGACGCAGTGGCAATACACCAACGGTGCCCGCGACCCCGAGTCGATCAGCCCCGACAACTGGCACGTCACCCAGCGACTGCTCGACCGTCCGTGCAACGAGGAGATTCAGCTTCAGCTCTTCCACAGCTACGGCAGCAACCCCCCGCTCTACCCCGAGTGGCAGGCCTACTTCCGCAAGCACCAACCGCCGACCCTGATCGTGTGGGGTGACAAGGACGAGATCTTCCCCGCCGCCGGCGCCCACCCCTACCTGCGCGATCTCCCCGACGCGGAGCTGCACTTGCTCAACACGGGACACTTCGCCCTCGAAGAGGACGTGGACTTCATTGCGGAGCGGATCCGCAACTTCCTCGCCGGCTAACGACTCCCCGACCGCGGTCGCCCCACTTGGGCGGCCAGCCAGAGCCCCAACGCCTTGCGGCGTTGGGGCTCTTGTTCATACAGCTGGCTGGAGTTGAACCTGCGGCCTCCTGATCCACGGCGCTGGAGTAGGACCCCTGTAAACGTCAGGGTGCAGCGCCTTCACGGCCCGCCTGCGGTTTAGGCGACTGTCAAGAATCCGTTACCCCCAGCTACCCCTGGCTGCGTGACGGGATTGGCTGTCCAGGTGGCTGCGCTCATTTCGGGATTCGGTTCCCGAGAATCGAGGGCGACTCGCCTGTGTCGAACCGTCGCCTGCTTGGGCCCCAACTCGTCCTCCCCAAACCTTGGACTTGTCTTCGCCTCCCTAGAGAGGAATCAGGACGTGGCCCTCGGTGGAATCTCCAGGCCCTAGGCTGTAGTGGCCGCTTCCATACGCGGATAAGACGAAGCCGTCGGGTCGGTACAGCATCCAGAGTTCGTGGTCTCCGGGATAGATCGTGTGGGTGTGTAGGCAGACCTCGTCGAAGAGGAATGACGTCCCCGCGTCGCAGTGCTCGACTTCGACATCGGTCAGCGAGGTTCCTTCGAGCCGTTCCAGCGTGGCTCCGATTGCCTCGCGCGAGGACTCGCTGTTGGCGCCTGGCTCAGCTGGGCCTTCAATCGTCCAGCCGCACATGTAGATCCACAGGTGCCACTCACCACGCTCCACTAAGCGGTCGTCAAGAGTGCGTGTCGGCTCGATCTTGTCCCCGAATTCCATGGTCAAGAATGAGCCGTGGCCTTGCTTGGCGCCCCAGACAGGGAGATCGCCAATCGCCAACACCATGGCCCGGACATGCTCTGCGCCCGACGGATCACCCACCCGTAGCGGCCTTCCGCTCCCGGGCTTCAACGCGCTTGCGGACGGGGTCGGAGTAGCCGAGTGCCCAGGGGACGAGTTCGGCCGATACGATGAGACGAGCAGTTGCGACCCCCAAACTGGCGGCAGCGTCCTCAGCAGCGACGGCAGCCAGGCAATCCTCTCCGTCGAGTCGGAGTGACACCCTCTCCTCATAGGTGCCTGGGGTCGGAACGAAGGAGCAGAACGTGCTCGATCCGAGCCCTGCTAGCGGAAATCACTGCTCGCCAGCTCCCGGCTCACACGACTTGGTCGCACGGGTCAGGAGGTCTACGTCTACGTCCCACCAGGAGGTCAGGTCTACCAAGGCAGACCACAGCTCGGAGTCGGCGTAGCCAGCCATGCCCAGTTTCCAGGCCGCCTCGACAGCAAGCGTTCCGACCTCCTCGTCCTCGAGCGCGTCGATCACGTACTCTAGGACACGCTGGTCTCCACGGTCGGCCAGTCCAACAAGGGCTTCGCCTCGTGTCTCGGAGTCGGTGTCCTCGGCTCGCGCGAGTAGTACCTCACGGACCTCGGGCGTGTCTACCTCCATGAGGCTACCTAGGGCAAAGGTTGCCCAATCCCGAACGTCGGGTGCTGGGTCCCGGCAGAGTTCCGCGAGAGCTGCAACTACCTCTGGAGTCTCGTCCTGCGAACCCAGGGCCTGAACGACGGCAAGACGGACAATGGGCCACGCATGCTTTCGGAGGGCCAACAGCAGAGGAACTGCTTCGGGATCATTGTTGTGCACGAACGCAGTCGCAGCACAGTCGAGTACCCCAGGCTCGCGCTCAGTCGCAAGCAGCCGCCGTAAGGCAGAGAGAGACTGCTCTGGGAACGCGCGCTCAGGGTTGCCGAACTGCGCCAGGAGATCGGCGCCAAGAGCACGCTTGGCTGGGTCGGAGTGACTCAACACCTCAAGTGAGCGATCGAGGATCTCTCGCTCTGCCCGATTTTGAAGTAGGTGTATGACGTCCCAAGAGTCGTCGTCGTTGCGGTCTGGCGCCGCGAGCAGTAGCTCGAATTGCTCGGCGGAGGAACAGGCCTGATAGTCGCTAGGATTGTCCTTGTCGCTCACCCGCACAGCATGACGCTCACGAGCTTCCTCGGCTAGTCCAGCACCATCTCTTGTGTGGCTCCAAGGTCTTCCGGAGAATGGCCTCCTCGAAGGAGGGGTCCAAGGCCGCTCTATCGAGACCGAGGAACCAAGGACTTAGGTTCACCGCTAGAGCCTCCTCCTAGCGTCTTGGAAGCTACCGTTTCCGTAACGGTTAGGAGCTGCGGGAGACGGAGAGCCCCTTTCCTCCGGGCGGCGGTGGGGCACTAAGCTCCGTGTCGTCGAGCGACGGCTCGCAAGGCGAGTTGAGCGCGGCCTGGAGGCGCTCAAGCGGCCGGAAGTCCCCGCCCTCGGCGGCCGAGATCACGTCCTGGGCGAGCGAGTTGCGCGGGACCACCGCCGGGCTGACCGCCTGCATTCGCGAGCGTCGCTCGGCCTCGTCCACGACGCGTCGTCCGACCTCCTCCTGATAGGCCACGAGCCACGGGCGAAAAGGGCCCCGGCAGGGGAAGAGGGTCGTGAGTCGGCATCCCGATCCTTCAACTAGGTCCGTCCCAGGTGATGCGGATTGCTTGCCCCGCAGGGACTTGTTGGCCCAACCAGACGTTTGAGGCAACGGCCTGGTGGTTGCACCTGACAAGACGCGGCAAGCCACGGATGGTCAGGCGTCCGCGAGAGGACTGAGCCAGACCCCGATCGGTCAAGACCCCTGCGTCGAGCCTCTAGTCGGTGTCCAGGTCTATCGCTCCCCGCCTCGCTCAACCCCTTGAGTTCATGGCGCTTGCCTCTTAGGGACCTCTACTTGTCGGCGGCGCAGGCTAACCTATCCCTAACCCACGAGAGCAAATGCTGACCGACACGAAGATCACCTGGGACGCGCTGCAAGCGCTGATCAAGCACACTGAGTGCGGAGGATCCGTCTCACTGGACACTTGCGACGCCCTTGGAGACGAGATCGTGCGCTGCGAGGTCCTCCAAAACGGCGGGCTCTACCGACAGCTCCTGTGCTTGCGCCTCTTCGAACGCGGGAACGGGTGGGCGGGTTGGAAGAGCGTCGAGGCGTGGCTGGGCGTCAAGCTCGGCTTGCCCTACAAGACCGCCAACGAGCGGCTACGCGTGGCGCGCAGTCTGGCCCGACTCCCCAAAATCGACGAGGCCTTCCGCGAGGGCCTCCTGTCCTACACCAAGGTGCGAGCGCTCCACAACGTGGCGACCCCTCAGAACGAAGACACCTTGCTGGAAACTGCCCGCTGGGCCAGCGGGGAGCAGCTCCACCGTCTGCTCGCGCCGCTGCGGGCCTCGGTGAAGCGGGCCAAGAGCAGCCAGGGGGCTCGCGAGCAGGAGCGCGCGGTCCACTTTTACGAGCACTCCACCGAAGACCTCGTCGAGGTCCACGCCACGCTGCTCCCAGAAGAGGCCGCGGCGTTGCGCAAGGCGCTCGAGGTCGGAGTAGAACTCGGGATCAAGGCGCCCTCGAATCGCCCGCTTGGCCCGCTTGTTCCCGGCCCGCTTGTTACCGGCGGCGCTGGGTCCAGCTCGGACCAGGCCATGAATTCTGCCGCGGCAGAACTGCCCCGAGAGCGCTTTGGATTCGCCGACGCCCTGGTCTTCCTGGCGGAGAGCTTCCTGGCCAATCCGCCTCGGGCGGGCGTCCCCGCGGGCCGTCGGGAGCTCCTGATCCACACCGTCCCCGACCTGAGCAGCGGGGTGCTGGAGACGGGGGGCTCGCTGAGCGCTGAGACCGTCCGGCGCCTGGCGTGTGACGGAGCGACGGTCGTGGTGGAGCGGGGCCGCGAAGGCGAAGTCCTCGACGTCGGGCGCCGGACTCGGCGACTCACCCGCCACCTGGAGCACGCGCTGCTGGTGCGTGACCGCTGTTGCCGCTTCCCTGGCTGCACCCGAGTCGCAATGCTCGACGCCCACCACATCGAACACTGGGTCGAAGGCGGCGAGACGAAGCTCAGCAACCTGGTCCGTCTGTGCCGGACCCACCATCGCTCGGTCCACGAGGGCAAGTGGACGGTGCGACGGGACACCGACGGTGAGATCGGGTTCCTAGACCCCAGAGGGAGGGAAGTCGATCGATCCGGCCGACTCCCCCAGGTGGAGGCAGTGGAGGCGTACGCGACGCTCTGGACCGAGTGCCAGGCTCGCGGCCTTGACTCAGACCCGGAACAGCTCACGGCGCTGGGAAGAGGGGAGGCGATCCCGGACTACAGCTACGCGACGTCGGTCCTGTCGGGATGCTGCGGATTCGAACCGGACCCGGACCACCGAGACGAACCTGCGCCCGCCGTCCGGTGGCTGCTGAAACACAACGTCCCCTAGTGACGTCAGGCTGGCGCTAGCAATGGAGTCCTCAGGCCGTCACCCCCGCTGTACGTGGACGATGGGGCCGGACGGAGAGGACATACGGGAATTGGGCCGGCCTCGCTCGAAGACCAGGGGCAGGGCGACCTAGCGGGAAGAGCAAAGCGACGAAGAGGCCAAGACCAAGGCGCCGAAAGGCCAAGAGTGAGCGCTGACCTCAGTCGCGAGTCAGTCCGCAGCAGCCTTCCGCTCCCGGGCTTCAAGGCGCTTGCGGACGGGGTCGGAGTACCGAAGGCCCAGGGGACCAAGTCCGACCTGGCGCGAGCCCCGTCCTCCACGGAACCGCTGGCCCTTGTTCCTTGGCCCCTCCTTAGGCTTGACCCTGCTCCCGCTCTGCCCTGGAGACTTCCGCTTGACCCGCCGGACCAAGGGTTAGACTGCCCGCGTGGACGGAGAAACGCTCGGCGGCTATCAACTCTTGGGGCGCCTCGGCAGAGGCGGCATGGGAGAGGTCTGGCTGGCTGAAGATCCGAACGGGGTTAAGGTCGCGATCAAGACCCTCCGGGCGGACGTGATCCACGAGGCGGCGCGCTTCAAGCGCGAGGTCGAGGTCCTGACCAGCCTCGATCACCCGGGGATTGTGCGCTGCCTGAGTGGGCTCGAGTATGAGGGCCAGGTCGCCTTCTACGCGATGGAATTCGTACCGGGGCGGGACCTGGCCGCGACCCTGGCCGCCAAAGGCCAGCTCACGCCGGCCGTGGCGGTCGACCTCACGGTCCGCCTCCTCTCAGCCCTGGGGGCGGCGCATGCGGCGGGGATCGTGCACCGCGACGTCAAGCCGGGAAACGTCCTCGTGGGACCCGACGGGCGACCACGCTTGACGGACTTCGGTCTTGCGCGCTCGCTTGACGCGACTCGGCTCACGAGCGCGGGGACGATCCTGGGGAGCCCGGCCTACATGAGCCCCGAGCAGGCCAACGGCGAGGAGGCTGGCCCCGCCAGCGACCTCTACTCCATAGGGGTCATGCTCTTCGAACTCCTCTCGGGCCGCCTCCCCTTCCAGGCCCCGACGCCCTTAGGCGTCCTGCGGATGCACGCCGACTCGCCACCCCCAAACCTCTCGGCGCTGATCCCAGACCTTCCGCTGCCCCTCGTGCACGTCGTCGAGCGCTGCTTGGCCAAGTCGCCCGAGGCTCGCTACCCCAGCGCGGACGAGCTGCGCTTGGCGCTCGAGGCCGCCCTGACGCGACACGACGACTCGACGGTCTTTCTTCAGGCCTGTCTCGACACGCTCCCTCCGATACGTCCCGAGCAGACAGGGTTCAACCCACCCCGGCTCGGCGACGGCGGCGGCGACACGGCCGTGCCTAAGCGGGGCCTGAGCGCGGGGGCCTGGGCCATGATTTCGGTCGCGGCGGTCGGGATCCTGGGGCTGTCTGGCCTGCTCTTCGCTCTCGTGGTCTCCGCCCAAGGCGGGTCTCAGGACTCTGGCCCCCAGGTCACGATCCGCAGCTCGCCGATCCCCGCTTTCTCGACGCCCCCTCCGAGCCTGACCACGTCCCTAGCGGTCGCGACGCCTTCCGCGACCCCGAGCGGACCGAGCGGGACGCCGTCCCGGAGTCCCTCCACGACCCGAGCGCCGGCGGTGGACCCCGAGGCCCTCGCGGAGGCTCGGCGCCTGATCCCGATCGCGCTCGGGGAAACCCAAGCCTCCCCCGCGGCGCGACGGGATCTCCTTGGTCTTGACCGGCCAGCAGCGACCCAGGCCCTCGACGAGCGGATCACAGCGGGCGACCTCGAGAGCTACCAGCGCTCGGCGGCCGACAGCCTTAGGCTGGAGGTGGACCGCGGCCTGGGGCCCTTCTTCGAGGCCAAGCCCCAAGCCACCGTCGCAACCGGGACCCTCCAGTTCAGCTTCTCGCCGGACGGGACGCGTCTGCTCTCCCTGCGCAACGGAGAGAAGCGCCGCTACGAGCTCTGGCTCCGCGAGGCCGGTCAGGAGCGGCGCCTCTGTCAGCTCCCCTTCCGCGGAGAAGGCGCGCTGCCCGGCTACGTGGGCCCACGGATCTGGTCCTCAGACGGCCGACGGATCGCAGTGATCGCGGGCGGGCGCCCCCGCGCTGGCTGGCTCGACCTGGAGAGCGGCGAGACGCACCTCGTGAAGACAGTCGCGGGCGACACCTTCAGGCCGGGCTTTCACCCCTCGCGACCGCTCCTGTTCTACGCCGGCTCGCCTCGCTGGAGAAAGTCGCTCGGCGCGAGCGTCTACAGCCACGACCTAGAGAAGGGCGAGGAGCGAGAGATCTGGACCCACGTCGGGGGCGTGATTCGTGGGCTGACGGTCTCGCCCGACGGCAAGCGCGCGGCCTTCTTCTTCATGCGCCCCGAGGTCAAGGTCAAGGGAGACGGCACGCTCCTCTGCAGCCTCGACCTCGAGACGGGAGAGCTGACCGAAGGCCCCCCGGCCGACATCGAGGACTTCTTCGGCAACGACTCTCCCCACTTCTACTGGCTCGACGCCGAGCGCTTGATCCACTATCGAACCGAGGGGCACAAGTTTCCGGTCGCGATTCAGACCTGGAACGTCGCCTCCGACGAGCGGGAGACGGTCTTGCCCGCGGATCGCTGGGTGATCGTCGCCAAGCTCGACTCCGACCGCCTCGTGGTGCTGAACCGCAAGGTGCGCGCGGCAGCGGTCCTCAAGGTCAGCGCCAAGCAGCTGATGCTCTACGGCAAGAAAACGCTCCTCGTGACCCGCTCGGGCCTCCGAGCCGTGTTCTTCGACTTTGGAGGAGCCAAGCGCACCGAGTTCTACGACCTGACGCGCTGAGCGTCCCGGGGCTCGCCTCTTCGAACGAATCGAGAGGCTCTTCCTAGGAACTGCACGAGACCGGGAGGCCCTTGCCCTCGGGAGGCGGCGGGGCGCTCAGCTCGGTGTCGTCAAGCGACGGAGCGCAGGGCGAGTCGAGCGCGGCCTGGAGGCGCTCGAGCGGCCCGAAGTCCCCGCCCTCGGCGGACGTGATCACGTCCTAGGCGAGCGAGTTGCGCAGGACCACCGCCGGGTTGACGGCCTGCATTCGCGAGCGCCGCTCGGCCTCGTCCACGCCGCGCCGGGCGACCTCCTCCTGATAGGCCACGAGCCACGGGCGGAAGGGGCCTCCGCAGGGAAAGAGGGTCGTGAGCGGCGCGGGAATCTCAGCGCCTTCCCGATTCCACCCCGCCAAGTCGAAGGCCCCGAGCCGACGCCAGAAGGTGGTGTGGTCCACCTTGCCTCGATCCAAGAGCACGACCAGATCCCCGACGAGGCGGTGTCCGGCCGAGAGCGGAGCGTCGGGGGCGTCCCCCTCGACGGGCTCCCGATCCTCCGGCTGGGCCCCGCTCGGGCGCGCGATCAGGCCTAGCTTCTCGCTCATGCGACGCAGGTAGCGCGAGACCAGCGCCGGCCCGTAGCCGTCGAGGACGTCGAGCAGGGGCTCGGGCAGTCGCTCGAGGGCGAGGTGCACGAGGCCGCCGGGCTCTCGGCTCTGAGTCTCACAGACGCCCGGATCGACGAGCGGAACAAGCGCGGCTGCGAGTCGCCCAAGGTTCCAGAGCAAGACGTCGGGCTGGCGCTCGTAGGTGTAGCGAGCCCTGTGGTCGGAGTGGTTGCAGACGTGGTCGAGGTCGAAGTCGTCGAGGAATCCGTAGGGCCCATAGTCGAGGGTCAGCCCGAGCACGCTGCAGTTGTCCGTGTTCAAGACGCCGTGACAGAAGCCGACCGGCTGCCACTCGCCGACGAGGTGGCCCGTCCGACGCACGACTTCGCGGAGGAACGCTACCGCCAACTCGGGGCAGGGCACGACCTCGCGCAAGTCGAGCGGCGCTTCGGTGGGCGCGGGCGCGTCCCGGCGAGCTCGCGCGAGGACGTCTGCGAGCTGCGGGAAGTCCCGCTCGACAGTGGCCTCGAGGAGCGTCCGCAGGTGAGCGTGCTGCTCTGAGTGGCAGAAATACTCGAAGGTCCCAAACCGGACGTGGCTCTCGGCGACACGGAGCAGGAGGGCGCCCGTCTCGGGCGTCTCGCGGTAGACCGGGTGGTCGCTCCCGATCAGGCAGAGGGCGTGAGTCGTGGGAATCCCGAGCCCACGCAGCGCAACGCTGGCCAGATACTCACGAATCGTCGAGCGAAGGACCGCGCGCCCGTCTCCTCGCCGGCTGTAGGGGGTCGGACCGGCCCCCTTCAGCTGGAGGTCGTAGTGACGATCGCCAACTCGGGCCTGGCCGAGAAGGAGCGCCCTCCCGTCACCGAGGCGAGGGACATAGACCCCAAACTGGTGACCGGCGTAGACCTGAGCGATCGGGTCGACGCCCTCCCAGGCTCGCTCGCCCTGGAGGAGGTCGCAGAGTGCTCGCCCCCCCTCCTCACCCGGGGCGAGGGGATCGATCCCCAGAAGCGCCGCGGTGCCCGAGTCGAACGCCAACAGGCGCGGATTTCGGAGCGCGGTCGGCTGAACGCGCCGATAGAAAGCGTCGGGCAGCCGGGCGTAGGCGTTGTCGAGCACGATTTGGGAAAGCGCTGTCATGAAGGTCCTCGGAGGCAGTAGACCACTGGGCGAGTAAAGGCACGAGGACGACCCCACTCGCAATCGTCTGACCAAGCGGGGACACTGGGAAAACCGAGTCGGTCGGGCTCGAGGAGGCGAAGTGGAAGTGCGCGCTGTGGCAGGTGTCTGTCCAGGCTCTGACCTGGTCTTCGCGTGCCTCGCCCCAGTCCTAGGCTGTTGCTCCCCATGCTGAGCGAAAAGGACGTCCTGATCCTGAAAATGGCGCTCGAGCGGCGGATGGTCAACGCGCGCAGCTACGAGCAGGTCCGAGCCGGTCTGGCCCGCGGCGAGCGCGTCGCGCAGAGCCTTCGCGAAGCCGGGGTCGGAGGCAAGGAAGTCGGGGTCCTCGTCGACCTCGCGACCCCGCTCGGTGGGAACACCAAGACCATGATTCCGGCCCGCAGCGACGTCGAGAACATTCTCGTCGGGCGAGCCCTCGTCGCGACGGGCATGGCGAGCCAAGCGGACGTCGAGAAGGCCCAGAAGCTCGTCGACGAGGCGGGAACCCGCGACGCGCTCTTCTACAGCGTGGCCGAGGTCCTCGCAGAGGAGGGTCGGGTCGATCTCCTCGCCGCGAGCAACCTCCGCAGCCAGGCTCAGTCGAGGGTCGCGACCTGCCCAAGGTGCTTCCGCCACTACCTCCTCCCGCGCCCAGGGAGCAGCGGGTGCAAGCCGTGTCAGACCGTGATTCACACGGGCGACAGAATGTCCGCGATCGACGCCTGGCGTGAAGGGCACACTGTCCGCCCACCGAGCGGGCGACTGCCCGCGGTCGCGGAGCCCTCCCCCGAGCTCATGGCCAGCGACCCCGAGCTCCAGGTGGCCGACGTCGAGACCTCCCTCGTCATGGCCGACGACCTCGGCGGCTCCGTCCAAGAGCTCTCTGCCAGCTTTGGCCCCTATACGATCAAGAGCGAGATCGACCGCGGCGCGAACGGAATCGTGTATCGCGCTCAGCGCACCAAGGGCGGCCCGCTCGTCGCGCTGAAGGTCCTGATGGCTGGGCCCAAGGCCAGCGCCCAACAGACCGCGCGCTTCAAGCGCGAGGCCGAGATCGGCCAGAAGCTCCACCACCCAGGAATCGCAAGCGTCCTCGACGCAGGCATGCACGGCGGCTACCCCTACCTCGCCATGGAGCTCGCTCAGGGGGAGACCCTCGAGTCCCGGCTCAAAGATTCCCCAATTCCCGGCCCCCTGGCCGCCACGATCATGTCGAAGGTCTCCCGCGCCGTGGACTATCTCCACAAGCAGGGAGTGATTCACCGCGACCTCAAACCCGAGAACGTGATCGTCTCTGACGACGACGAGCCCAAGCTGATCGACCTCGGCCTCGCCAAGACGAGCGACAACGACGACGCCGCCAAGCTGACGGCCGACGCCTCGACGCTCGGGACCCCGAGCTACATGTCTCCAGAGCAAGTCCGCGGCGAAAGCGACCGGGTCACCCCGGCGTCGGACGTCTACGGGCTCGGCGCGATCCTCTACTCTGTATTGACGGGCCAGGTCCCCTTCCAGGGCCAGAACTTCATGGACTTGTTCCGCCTGATCGTCGAGGAGGAGCCGGTTCCGCCGAGCAAGCTCGTGCCCACAGACGCCCCGCTCGAAGGGATCGTGCTCCGCTGCCTCGCTAAGGACGCGGGCGACCGATATCAAACCGCGGCTGCCTTGGCCGACGACCTCGATCGCTACGTGGCAGGCCAAGCCGTCGAGGCCGCGACGCCCAGCGGGCGGAACAGCAAAGCCGCCCCCAATACGAACGCGATCTTGCTCGGCGTCCTGGCGCTGCTCGTGGCCTTGATCGGTCTCGCGATCGTGGGCCTGGCCGTCGTTAACTAGGGGTCCGGCCGAGAAACGGCGTTTTTCAAGATCGGTCCGAGACCCGAATCCCGGTGGATCACCCAGCCAGCGCTGACTGGCCGAGGACATGAGGGCCCCTGCTCCCTGGTGGCTGAGGGCTCGGTGTGACTCCGGGCCAAGCCGACCAGCCCCAGACAGCGTGGAGCGCGTTGAAGAGCGCCCAGAAGTCGGCCCCGAAGGCCGCCACCAGGTTGGCGATCGCGGCGGTCAGGATCCACTGGAGCTCCGTCTTGGCGCGGCCGACGTAGCGGGCCTGGCGCGCTCCCAGTTGGATCATGCGTGCCAGGCGATGCTCTACTCGCACGCGAGTGCGGTAGTCCTGCCGAAACTCAGTGCTCACGCTGCGAGCTCTTGCCCGTGAAAGTAGCGCCTCCTCAGGGTGTTCGGACACCGTCCTTCCACGGGGCTTCGTTGAGTCCGGGTCTTTGGGTGGCCTGAGGCATTGTTCTCGCAGCGGACACGCGTCGCAGACTGCTGGGCTCCAGCGGTAGACGTTGACTTTGACCTGCTCTCCCCGCCACGTTCGAGACCGCTTGACCGGCAACACCTCGTGACCAGCAGGACAAGTCCTTAAACGTCCGCCAGGGACGATAGGGAAGTCAATCTTGGTGAAGCGCCCGCCGTTGTGAAGCTTCGGTTGCTTTGCAAGGAGCTCCCTCCCTGCGTCGTCGAAGTCGCGCAGATTGTTGGCTGTGCCATACGCGCAGTCCCCGTACGTCGCCTCGATCGCGGCTTCTTCAGCCTCCCCTTCGCAAGATTGCTTCAGGCTCTGCTCCGCCCGCTCAATCGCCTCCAGGCTGCCCGCCGCGTCGGCTGCGTTGCCAGGCTTGAGGCTCGCTTCAAGGATCACGCCGCTCTCCGCCTCGACCACGATCTCGCCCTTGTGCCCGTCGAAGCGCTTGCTCTTAGATTTCCTTCCGTGGCGAATCTCTGGATCGTGCGCGGAGGGGACTCGGTCCCGAGCCACGCCCCGTTTGATCGTCTCCTTGCCCTCCTCGTTACGAACGACGTCTTGGGTGAGGAACTGCTCCAGAAGAGCGATCGCGTTTTCTGCGGCCTTGCGAGCCTTCTGAGCTCTGACCAACTTCTTCTTCGGGAGCGCCTCTGGGCCCGGAAGGCCTGCCAGAGTCTCGCGGCCGAGCAGGAGCGCGCGCTGGACGTCGCTCGCCAGCTCCGTCAGGAACTCATTTCGCTGCGCCTTGTCGTCCCACTCCAAGTCTCGTGACGCCTTGATCGAGGTGCCGCCGACGTAGCGCGAGAAACCGTGCTCTTTGGCGAAGTCAGCCAGGCTGACCTCCGTCCCTGCCTCGATTGCAAGGCAGCCCAAGAGGGCCCGGAGCAACTTGACGATCCCGTCTGCGAGCAGGTTGAACGTGTCCTTCACGGCACCGCGGCCATAGATCGGCGTCGTGTCGATCGCGGCTCGGATCTGGCCTGTGCCGCGAAAGACGCCGCTCTCCCGACAGATCTGAACCGTCTTGACCAGGATCTCGCGACCCTTCTCGTGCAACAGGAGCTTCGCTCGGAAGAGCTGAAGGGTGCTCTTCGCGCAGAGCTTGCCGTGATCGTCGAGCCCCAGAGCAACCTTCCAGCGCAGGTCGAACTGGCTCCGATCAACCGCCTCCTGATCGGACACCCTAGCGTAGCCCTGCAGAACAGTGAGAAGGAGCAGCTGCGAAGGCGGCACCGACGGCCGGCCTCCCTCGGCGTAGAAATCCGCGAAGAGCGAATCCTTGAAGTGCGTCGGCCCATTCACCGCGAGCCAGCCGTAGAAGCTCTTCCGCCCGACAAAGTCGAGGTGAAGGTGATCGGCTCTGAACAGGTCGCCCTGCGTCTCTCGCGTCCCCAGCATCGGCCACTCCTACGCGCGATGGTAGGAAGCACCGCCGACCATTTTCGGCCAGGCCTCTAGCCGGCGTCGCGCGACCCCGCTCCAGCGCGACAGCTCTCTTCTGCTAGCGTGGCGCGCCTAGGAGGCGCCATGCACCCCAAAGTCCTGCCTGTTCTCGTCTTGATCTTCGCGACGGCTGCCCCGGCCCTAGCTGCTGCGCGGCTGGAGGTCCTCCCGGGCTACACGAGCGCGCGACCCGGGGCTCGGATTCGCCTGACAGCGGTCGCTTGGGTCGGACCTAAGGACAAGCCCGTCGCGACTTTGCCGCCTTCGATTCAGTGGAGCACGAGCGCGGGCCAAATCGACAGCGGGGGGCTGCTCATGATCCCGACCGAGGCGCCGCCGCAGATCACGGTTCGAGCCCGGGTTGGAGCCATGGAGGCCAAGGCCGTGATCCGGATCCGTCGTCAGGACCTCGTCGTGTTGCCCAACGGCGTTCGCCTCTTGAGCGGGAAGTCGCTCCGGTTCACGGCCCTCGACTTTAGCGGGGGCTTCGCCAAGACTCCCGCCAAGATCGAGTGGGAAGCCGAGCGAGGTCTGGTGACTTCCAGCGGCCGCTACCGAGCGCCAGACACTTCCGGGCCGGACACGATCACGATCAAGATCGGAGATCGCGTCGCTACGGCTCAGATCCTGATCGTGGGCAAGCCAGGCAAGGTCACGCCGAGGGCGACTCCTCCGAGCGGGACGCCGGCGCCGCGGAGGTCTCCGCTCGCCGAAGGCGAGCCTTGGAAGATCCGCTCTTGGACGTCCTCGGGTGGGTTCAGCTCGAAGTCGCACAAGATCGTGCTCGACGTCTATCACCCCGACGCCGCGACTATCAAAACCTACATCAGCCGGGTCGGTGGCAAGGAGTCGATCTCGGGCTCACGCGTCGTGAAGCCCGGCGGGCACTACACCCTGACCCTCTCGCTCGCGATGACGAGTACGGGCGCCCGGGTCGCGCTCTACGACGCCAAGGGGAAGCTCCTCGCCAGCCGGACGCGAGGCAAGTAGCGCCTAAACGGGAGTTCACGATCATGAGCGGTCACGTGGAGCGTTGTTGCCGGCATAAGAGCTGGTCGACAGTGACCCCTCCCGATCGTGCGCTCCCGTTTACTAGTTTCTAAGAGGACGTGCTGGA
>JAESQQ010000390.1 GCA_016765095.1 Planctomycetota bacterium
GCCGGCGCGGGTGGCCTTGGCCATTTTGAGCGTGATCCCGGCGTGGGCGTCCGCGTCTGAGTCCTTGCCGTGGAGTGCGTAGGCACGGGCGAGCGCCCCACGCGCAGAGACGTCGAAGGGGTCGTTATTGACGAGCCGCTGGAGGGCGGCGCGCTCCTGGAGCCGCGGGGCCGGACGCCACGAGTAGCGCGCGTAGCGACGGTCGACGTAGTCGAGGAAGCGCTGGTCGAAGTCCTCACACGAGAGCCCGAACACATGCGGGATCGCGGCGCGGGTGTCCTTCCCACTCCCGTAGGCGTCGAGGAGCTCGATCAGCTTCTCAAAGCGCCAGGTGTCGGTCACGAACTCGCAGAGCATTCCGCCCTGGTAGTAGGACATCATGACCTGGTTGGGATAGGTGGGCTTGGTGAAGCCCTCGTCGAGGCGCGCGACGGGGAGCAGGAGCCCAAACTCCCGGAGCGTGATCAAGTCGGCGTCGTATTCGCGGACCCAAGTCTTGCGCCCGCGCGGCTCTTCGTAGACCGAGAGGCCCTCGGTCAACCAGCGCGGCACGCGGTTCTTGCTCCGCGTCAGCGTGCAGACGTGGGCGAACTCGTGCCAGAGGGTTCGACCCCAAGAGTGCGCCCCGAAGGTCTTCTTCTCCTTGCTCGAGAGGACCGTGACGACCGATCCGAAACACACACCCAGGGCAGGGATCCCCGGCAAGCCGACGCTCCGCGTCGAGAAGTCCGGCCAGTTTGGGAAGAGCTCGATCAAGACCTCGTCGGGGAGGGCTCCGTACTTCGTGCCGAGGGTCTCGCGAGCCTCTTGGACGAGGTCCGCCAGGTATCGAGTCGTAACCTTGAGCTCGTCCTTGTGAACGCGGAGCCGAAACCCCGGCCGCTTGACCTCGACGTATTCCCGGTCGAGGCGCTCCCAGAGCTTGAGGTGGTTGAACACGAACACGTTGAAGGGGTCGAGCTCGAAGGCCCTGGCTAAGACGCGGCGACCCTCGACCTCCTCACCGGTTCGCGTCAGGTTGACGCCGAGGATCGAGAGCACGTGGTGGTAGCCAGGGTCGACCGCGAGCGCCTTGCGGGCCAGGTCGCGAGCCTCTCGGTAGCGAAACTTGAGCTGAACAAGAGTCGCGATTTTTTCGTAGAAGCGCGCGCAGCGGGGGCGGGCCTTGAGGACCGCCTGCTCGCTCTTGGCGAAGGCCTCCGTGTCGCCGCGGATCATTTCGATCGCCGCGCGGACCGCGAGCAGCCCGACGTGTCCGGGCCGGTGGGTCAGCGCCTGATCGAGGCGCTGGGTCGCCTTGGCGTAGTCGCCGTCGATGACCGCGATTCGGGCCAGGGTCGAGTGGGCGCCGGGGTGCGTGGAGTCGACCGCGAGCGCCTTTTGGAGGTTGTCCGCGGCGATCCTGTATTTGCTGGCTCCGCCGAAGAACGAGGCCAGGAGGGCGTCAGCCAGCCCGACCCGCGCGTCTGGGTTGTTCGGGTCGCGCTTGACGACCCGCTTGAAGCTCTTTATGGCCAGCGGGTGATTCATGGAGCGGAGCGCGAGTCGCCCAGCCTCGAGGTGCGCCGTCGCGAACTCCTTCTTCTTGGCGAGGGCTTGGTCGAGCATCCGCCGCGCGTACTTGAGCATGTGACGCTGGTACTCGCTCTTGATCGCGGGGAACCGATCCACCGTCCTGCAAGCTCGCGCGATCCACGTGAACTCGATTGCGCCTAAGTCCTCTCGGGACGAGTAGTAGTTCAGGGCTCGGCGCAGTTCGCGCTGGGCGAGCTTGGCGTCCATTTCGCTCAGCAGCTCGGCGCGGCGAACGAGGGCCTCGATTCCGGCCGGGTCTTTACCGAGGCCGGCCTCGACGGCGCGGTTGTAGTCGCGAGCCGCCTCCTCGAGGTTGCCCTCCTCCTCGAGGAGGATCGCGCGAAACAAGTAACCGTGGGGTCGCGTCGGCTCGAGCTCGACCAGCTGCGCGGCGGTGGCCTTGGCCCGGGTTCGCGAGCCGGTCTTGAGCAGGAGCCGGGTCAGCAAGATCCGAGGCTCTGCGGCGGGAGGGGCCGCGGCCAGGAGCGGCTTGAGCTCCGCGAGGGCCTCGTCGTGGCGACCTCGCTCGCTCAGCCAAGCCACCCGCTCGAGCGGAAGCTCGGGGATGTCCTCCTCCTCCTCCTCGAGGGGCTCGCCGTAGAGGCGGCCGAGGGGGTCCTTCTCCTGGGTCCAGCCGGGAAGGGCGCCCAAAGGAAGCAGGAGCGCAGCCAAGAGGAGGGAGGCGCGGGAGAGGGAGGGAGCGAGCATGGAGTGGATCATTCCGGGGGCCCGACGTTCGGTCAAGCTACCCCTGGGGATCTGGGAACCAGCGGGTCAGGATCTCGAGGTGGGTCTCGCGCGGCTGAAGGACCTGCTCGGCTGCGCAGGCGAGGTGGGGCGAGGCCAACCCGACCTCGAGTTCAGCCACGTCCCGTGGGTAGCCGCGACCGACGCGACGCTCGACTTCGCGTTCAAACTGCTCGGCTCGCACGACGCGGGTCAGGTCTGCGTCGGGGTTCATTGGCTGGAGGGCACGTAGACCCGCAGCGTTCGGCGGAGGAGCACTCGCCCAACGCAAAAGGGCGCGGCCAAGCGAGCCAGGAAGTCCTCCTCGCCCTCGACGAGGTCTCGGAGCCGGAGGAGGCCGGCGATCGCGCCGAAGGCCTTGGTCCCGTCGCGCTGGTCGCGGGGGGAGAGGGGGTCTTGGGGCGCTGTGCCGATCGGCTCCGCCAAGAGGGCAGCCACGCCGACCTCGTCGACTCGCTGCCGATCAGCGAGGCGAAGGAAGAGGGGCAGCTCGCGCTCGGGGAGGGGCTCGCCGTCGCGGAGGAGCCGGAGGGCAAATCGGGCTCGCGCTTCGCCGTCCCCCGCGGCGTGAGCCTCGCGGAGCACCTCAGGCAGGTTGCCTGCCTCGTCGGTCGGAATCGGCGAGGAGTACTGACCGGTCTTGATCGCGGCCAATGAAGTCTCAAGGAGCCGCTCGAGCTCGGTCAGCTCGATCCCAAAGTGGGGAGCGAGCTTGACGAGGAACGCCTTCTCCTGAGGCACGATCTCGCCGTCTTGGGCCGCCAAGAGGACCAAGTCCTGGAACAAGGCGAGCCGCAGGACGCGCCGCTTGGGGATCTTGAGGCCCGTGAGCTTGGCGCCCTTGCCAAGCTCCTTGAGGATCGCCAGCGCCTTGTTGGGGCGGAGCGCCATCAGCCGAGCCAGGGCGATCAGGCGCTCCTTCTCGCTCGCGTCTAGGTGGCCGTCGATCAAGGCGACTGAGGCCAAGAGGCGGAAGTGGTCCTCGCGTTTCACTGTGCTCCTGTGCCGCGTTGTCTGCGGCCGGCCCGAACCCCGGGCCAGCCCCGATTCTGTCCTCAGCGAGCCCTTGGGGCCAGCCCTATACGTCGCTCGCTCGCCGGGCTGGAGAGAAGGTCGAGAGGAGTGCCGGGCGCGGTGGCGTTGACGGATCGGCGTGCGAGAATCCCGGCCTCGCTGAGGAATGGGATCTGTTCCCTGCCCCTCGGGCGCGCAGAGAGGGAGTGTCATGACGACTTACGGACTCGACCCGAGTGGTTGCCAACTCGTCACGATCGTCAAACAGCTACGTGGCGTGGACAAGGACGACTTCCTGCTGGAAGTCCCCTACCCGTGTCTCCTCGAGATCCCGACCGCGGGGCCCCTTCCGGCTGAGCTCGGGTTCCCCATGAGCACCGAACCGGTCGAGGAGGCGAAGGGCTCGGACCCGCTCGCGACCGTCAAGATCAACGTCAGTGAGATCGCGGGCCTCCGGCGCAGCAGCCACATGCAGAAGGCGAACGTCCACCTGCTCAGGCCGGCGGTCGATGGCGAGGCGGTCTCGATCGGTCGTGCCGACGAGTGCGACGTGACCCTCGATAGCGAAGGGGTCTCGCGGCAACACGCCAAGCTCCATGTCGCGGCTGGCAACTGGATGCTCGAAGACCTCGGCTCCCACAACGGAACGCGCGTTGACGGAACCGACCTCGAGTCTGGTGCCAAGGTCGCGCTCAATGACCGCCACCAGCTCCTGTTTGGGAGCTATCGGGGTGTGTTCATGACCCCCGAGCGCTTGTTCGACCTCGCCTCGATGCTGGCGGGTCGGCCTCAGGCTTAGCCCCCCCCCGGGCGGTCTCCCTGGCCGCGGCCTCCCTGGCCGCAGGCGCCCGAGCGGCAGATCTGGCGAGTCGACCATGAAGATTCTCTGGCGGGTCCTGGCTGGCTTCGGCGCACTGTTCCACCTGCTCGCGTTCCTCATGGAGAGCGTCCTTTGGATGCGCCCCGCCGTTCATGCACGGTTCGGCGTGGACCTCGCCGGCGCTGAAGCGATGCGCATCCTGTTCTTCAACCAAGGTTTCTACAACCTCTTTCTCGCCCTTGGCTGTGTGCTCGGGATCGCCCTCGTCGGCCGCAAGCCGACGGTCGGGCGGACGCTGGTGAGCTTCAGTTGCCTGAGCATGGCCGGCGCTGGACTGATCCTCGCGATCTCCGCCCCTGAGAAGCTCGGCGCTGCCTGCATGCAAGGGCTCCCCCCGCTGCTCGCCGTCGTCTGCGGCTGGAGAGTCTGGCGCCTAACGCCCCCCACCGAGGCTCCGACCGACCCCTCCTAAACTGCTTTCCCTTTGAGGGGGTAGGGGCGGGGTCTACAGCTCCTGACGTTGACAAGCCTAATCCCAGAGGCCGTCTGTCTCTCCC
>JAESQQ010000391.1 GCA_016765095.1 Planctomycetota bacterium
CTCGTGTGGCGCGGCGTGACCCTGGTCGGGCTCTCGCTCCTCGCCTGCAACGCGCTCTGGATCGGTGGCGGGCTGCCGACGCCTCTCGCGCTGGCGCCGCTCGTGCTGGTTGGCGTGGCCGTCGCCTCGCACTTGGTCCGCGCGTGGGGTGGGGAGGTCTCTCCCCACTTCGCGCACCTCCCCGCAGTCTGTGTCGGGATCGGCACGTTCTGTCAGGAGGGGCTCAATGCGGGCCTTCCCTTGAGCAGGAGTCACGCCCTCGTGCTCCTGATGCTGGTGGCCGCCGCGAGTTTGCCGCTCCTCGTCCGGGCACGACACTCTCGCCGACTCGGCGCGCGCTCCTTGGCCGTGGCCGCTGCGGCGGCGCCCCTCGCCTCGCTGAGCGCGACCGGAGCCCTGCTCTACCTGCTCCTGATCGGCAGCGTCTGCTTGGTCTGGAGCCTGGTCCTCCGCAAGGACGCGCAGGCCACCGTGGCTGGGGTCGCGGTCACCACCTTGATCATGCTCCTCAACGGAGGGGTTACGGCGCTGGCGATCTACGGCGCGCTGCTCGCGACCGCGATCGCGATTCGGCCGACCGAGGGGAAGGCGACCCCAGGGTTGGCCTACCTCCTGACCCTCGCCCCCGGCCCGGTCGTCTGTCTGCTTGGCTCGCCCGAGCTGGCCAAGTTCGCGGCCTTGCTGGCGGCCGGAGGGGCCGGACTGCTCCTTGCGCACCGCCAGCAGGCCAAGATCCCGATTCGATTGGCCTGGGTCAGCCTCGCGATCGTGATCGGGCGCAAGGCGACGGTCGGCGCTCGTCCGGCCTACGTGCTCCTCGGGCTGGCGTTCGCGGGGATCCCGCTCGGGACCTGGCTCGGGCTTCGCCGCGAGGCGGAGGCCCGCGCGGCCGACGCAGCTCTCCTTGAGGATCCGCGCTTTGAGGGCCCACCGGAGCCCGCTCGAGTCGCGCGCCCGGTCCGGGTCACGCCTCACCTGCAGGAGACCGCATGAGTGTTCAACTCGCTGAGGCCGACCTGGAGGAGGTCTCCCCAGAGGAAGTCTCCCCAGAGGAGGTCTCCCCAGAGGAGGTGCTCTCTCACGACCTGGAGCAAGTGCGCGACCCGGGTCCTGTCGAGGCCGAGGGTGAGCCGCGTTGTCCTTACTGCCACGAAGCCCTCCGCAACGTCGGCTCGGGACCCACGGTCGGGGAGGAGGCCGCCGCGGAGCGACCCGTGGCTTGCACGGACTGCCAGACTCCCCTTCATGCGCGCTGCGCGCAGCTCCACGGCCGCTGCGTGACCTTGGGCTGCGGGGGACGCAGCTTCGCGTTCGTCGACTCCCTTCCGCGGCCACGGATTCGCTCGGCGCGAGTTCGAGCCCGGCGGCACGCGCGGCCCACGATCGCGGTCGAGCCCCCTGAGTGCCCCCACGACTGGTGGCGGCGAGACGCGCCGCTCTTGCTCCTTGGGCTGGCGGGCCTGGTGGCCATGGCCTGCATTGGCTCCGTGAGCTGAATTCAGCGGGTTTGGGCTCCAGGTGAGCCTCTGGCGGGTGCCCGGGGCTACACGTGGAGCCTTCACCGGGTCGTCCGGGGCAGCCCAGCCCGAATCTCCTGGACCCGGAGCCGAGGGATTACCCACTTGCTTAGAAGGCCCCTGGGTCGCCGAACACGCCATTGGCGAGGGCGAACTCAGCTTCCAAGACGGCGTCCGGGTGGATGACTCCAACTGGGCCACCTAGCCGCTCGGGGCTCAAGGCATAGACGAGATGCAGTTGCAGCACGCATTCCCGCGAGATCCCAGTGCTAGTTGAGGGGTCGAGGTCGAGCAAGACGTTCGTGAACCGGTCCTGCTTCTGGGTGACGTTGGAGGCGCTCGTAGGAGCAACCACAACCGTGTCGAGCAGTCGATTCAGCGAGCGCACCGAGACGATCACGGCATAGCGAGGAGCCAGCAGCCTCGCCGTCGAGCGTCTCGCCGCCTAGTACGTCGTCGAAGTCGAGGTGGTACACCAGTCCGCGAACGAGCTCAGGCACGACCGGTCTTCGAGAGCTTGCGCGTCGCATCCCAAGAGACGGCCGCCATGCGCTTTATCTTGAGGACAAGGAACCGAATCCGTTCGTGATCGCGGCTGAATTCCTCATGGTCGAGCGTCTCCAGCAGGAGCAAGAAGGCCAAACCGAACCCGATGTCACCGAACCACCGACGTTCGAGAAGCAGGTGGGCCACGGGAATCACCTTAAGGCGATTCCAGGTTTCGCAGATACCTCCCCACTCCATGACCTGCTGCGACCACTTCTCCTCCGGAGGGCGACTCGACCTGGTGCGGATGGTGAACCTTCTTATCCACCGTGCAGGGCTGCTGGTGCCGACACCGCGCCGTCCCAGAAGCCGTGGACCCCGACACGATTCGCTTCACCGGCGCACCTGGACTTGAGGCGTCGCGAGTCGCGCACTGGGACGTCCCGAACTCACCGATTCTAGGACGATGACCGCGCCGTCCCCAAAGGCGGAATTCGTGTGCCGGCTTTCTCTACACTGGGATCAACCCGAAGACTCGCAGCCAGGCTGTGGGTTCAACAAGGAGCCGAGCGAGTGACTAGTCTTCGGGCCTAGACATCGACACCTATGTCGATCCACCAGGAGCCCAAGGAGCAGTTTCAGTGAGGAGTCCCAAGCGCGCCGCCTACGCCAGCCTGCGCTTCGGCGGTGAGGGCCTGGACCCGTCCGATATCACGCGCCTTCTGGTCCTGCCGCCCTCTCGCAGCCACCGCAAGGGCGACCTCCGCATCACAAGAACAAGCAAGGGTCGGGTGCGGACCTACTCGCCTTACTCGCAGGGACTCTGGTCGATGTGGTCTGAGGGCTGGGTCTGCGGGGCGAACTTGGGAACGCACGTCGCCTGGATCCTCGATCAGCTTGAGGACAAACGAGCCGAGGTGGCGAAGATCCTCGCACGGGGCGTCGAGGGCGACATCTTCTGCTACTGGGTTGCGGATCATGAGCCAAACATCCCGAGGAAGATCCGCGAGAGGGCAGATTCGTTCGGTCTTGAGATCGGCGTAGACCACTACTCGCTGACGTTGGGCGACGAAGAAGGAGACGCCTGAACGCTACTCCCCAACACCCTCCCGTTGGCGGGCCTCCACGCGCTCGCGGACGGGGTCGGAGACACCCGAGAGCCAAGGACCGACGTCACGTGCTAGGCACTCCATGTAGGACCGATCTGCCACCCCCGAGCGAAGACTCACGAGCAGGGCTCGCCTGAACAAGACGTCTGGTTCTGGGTCGCGAAGCCACGTTGGGAACATGCCTGCATAGAAAACAAGCGTAGTCGCCTTGTAGGCGGGCCCATACTCCAGGTGAGTGTCCCGCTCGCGGACGACGGACTGGGCCCGAGTCGCCGCCCCGTCCTCCGTCTCGACTCCCGCAAGAGTGTCCTCAGTAGCTGCGAGCGTTGCCTCGCACAGCGAGCGGAAAGGCACCTCCTCCCGGCAGTGACACATCGCCGCGTGTGCCAGGGCAAGTGTTAGCCGAACTTGGGCCTCCTTTTGCCAGGAAGCCGGGTCGGCCTCCATGTCTGGGAGGTTCCAGGGTGAGTCGCACTCCTCCGCCTCGGGGCAAACCTTCTAGCCTCCAGGGTACCCCAACTGGGCAGCAAGCAGCACTCTCCTCTTGCGGGTCTGACCTACTCGGCAACGCGCCCGGATCAAGATCGCTTCGTCGTCAACGCTGCCCGTCTCGTGCCACCTGCGCTCTAGTCCTCTGAGGTCTGCGTCGCTCACGCCGCTAGCATGACGCGCGCTGGTGACCTTGGCTAGTCCGTTGGAACCCCGCAGGTGGTGAGTCTACCGCCAAGCGGTGAGTCGATCCGTCGTCCTAAGAGGACTCGGGAGGTTGAAGGAGGTCTGCGTTCGTGGACTCACTCGTCATCGACTTCCAGCTAGGACACGGGCCCTCAATCGCTCCAGCCTTGGCCGAAAGCTCTCGGGCAGCCGGACGGGCGGGCCGCAAGCACTACCTGGACGCCAGCTACGTGGAGGCGCGAGGGGTCAAGCACTACCTGGACGCCAGCTACGTGGAGGCGCGAGGGGTGGAGTCGGCGGTCGCCGTCCGCGAGGTGTTGGACGAGGCCGTTGAGCGCCTCAAGGCGTCCCCGGTGCGCTCAATGGCGTACCGAATGGCCTACATGACTCGGGACGCCGGGGAGAGGGCCTGACGACCACTCTCCCAAACCCTTTATCTACAACCGTCTAGCGACATGGAGGTAAGGGGACTCGAACCCCTGACATCCAACTTGCAAAGCTGGCGCTCTCCCAACTGAGCTACATCCCCTTGGAGATTCGGATTCTATCGAAGTCTCAGCGCAGTCAAGCCGTAGGGGCGGGCGCGATCTCCGTCGCGATCTCCGGCCCGATCAAGTCCCCGTCGACATGGATCTGCACATAGTGGCGAGTGAGGGTCACGTGGTGGATTGCCTTGACCTGATGCTCGTTCCCGTCGATCACGAGGGTTCCCTCGATCTCCCAGGTGGGGGTCGCTCCAAGCCAGGTGCGCAATGCATCCACGATGCTGGCGAACAGGGAGCGAGTGTCCTTCGCCAGGACCGTGTCACCCGCAGAGAGGACGAGCTCGGTGAACTTGGGATTCTCGACGGCGAGAAGCTGTCTCCCCTTGAACCAGGCCGAGAAGGCTATCCGTCCGTCGGCCTGTCGCCACTTCGTCGGTAGGCGGGGGCCTGGCTCCCGCAATCGCTCCGGCGTGGCGGCTCTCGGTTCGAGCAGGCTCGTTCCCCGGCAGGCACTGCAACCCGCGCCTTCTTCCCAGCAGGGCAGGTGGTGACGGGTCAGGCAGCCTTGGCAGGCGACGCTCTCCTCGGCCAGGACCTCGTCCCGGCAGAAGGGGCAACGATTCGCCTTGACGCGGACGTCCTCGCGCGGCTCAGGGGCTTTGAATCCGGGGCCTTGGGCCTTCTTCATCACGAGGAGTCTAGCCGAATGCAGCGCGAGCCCCGGTCAAAGATCGGGGCTCGCGTTTGGGGATACTAGGATTCGAACCTAGGACCTCATCGTTATCAGCGATGCGCTCTAACCAACTGAGCTATACCCCCCTTTACGGGCGGAATTCTACCGCTGCCCCGAAGGCCATCAAGGGTCGTCACGACCGGCGTAGAATCCCGCCCCGTGCGCGCGCTTGCCATCATGATTCCCCTTGGCCTCGCAGGCTGCCTCACAGGCTGCCTCTCGAGTGGCCCGGAGACGCTGCCTCGGACCGAGGCCAGCACCGCTGAGATCGTGTCCTCGATTCGGGCTCGGAACGCCGGATTTAGCTCCCTGAGTGCTGTCGTCGCCATGGTTTACGAGAGCCCTGACCGCGAGGGGACCTTTACGGCCGTCGTGCTCTACGAGGCGCCTCAGCGCCTTCGGATCCAGGCCTTCAAAGACCTCGTGGTCGATTCGCGCGACTTGTTCGACCTCCTCCTGCGCCCAGAGGGCTACTTCGTGCGTCACGAGTTGGACAGCGAGCCCGCAGAGACGAGGGGCCCCTTGGACCGCTTTCCCAGCGACAACCCTCGCTTTTCGGGGATCTATTGGGCGCGGGAAGCCCTCCTCTTGCCTGGCGCTGCTCACCCGGAGCACCCGATCGAGGTCCAGGCCCACCTCGCGTCTGGGATTCGGATCGAGACGCGACTCGCGAGCGGAGTCCGAGCCCAGTGGGACCTCGATCCGGTCACTCTGCGGCCCCTGCGGGGGGTCGTGTTCGCTCCGAACCGTCGGATTCACCTCGAATACCTCGACTACAAAGGCCGCGGTGGGCCCCTCGACTTCCCCGAAGAGGTTCGGTTCCGCGACGGCGCGACTTCGATTCAAGTCCGGCTGAGCGACCTTGAAGTCGACGCCGAGCTCGATCCAGACGCCTTCCGACTCCCGTGAGCCTCACGGCTGACCGACTCGGAACCTGGTCTCTGCGCCACCGCTCGGCGGCGGCGCTCGTCGCGTTTGTGCTCCTGGTCGGGGCCGGGCTCCGAATCGCGACCCTCCGGTTCGACCTCGACGCGAGCGCGGCGGTCGACACCCCCGCCGCCCGAGCCCTCCAGGACGCGACTCGAGCCTTCGCGCTCAACGAGCGGGCCTACCTTCTCCTCGAGTCCCCTCAGCCCGACCAAGCCCGCCTGATCCGCCTCGGTCAGGACCTCGCCCGACGCCTCCGCGCTGCGCCCTGCGTGTCCCGAGTCGAGCTCGGGGCCGCGCTGCCGACCGACGAGGAGTTGAACCGGCTCCTCGCCCAAACCGGAGTCCTCTACGGGACGCGGGCCGAGCTTGAGGAGCGCCTCGATCCCGCTGGCTTGGAAGCTCAGCTCCTCCAGCAAGCCGAGCGACTCTCGCTCCTGGGCCTGGGCGAAGTCGAGGGTTGGGTCGAGCGGGACCCCCTTGAGCTGAACCGCGCCTTCGCCCGTCGCCTGAGCGACCTGCGCGGTGTCCAGCGCTTCGCCCCCGACTCGACGTACGCGCTCTCAGCGGACCGGCGCGCGCTGCTCCTGACCGTCGTCACCAGCCGAGGGCCGAGCGAACTCGGCTTCGCTCGTGAGGTGGTCCGCACCCTCTCGGAGGCGAGTCGAGAGGCCCTCGCGGCTCGGGGGGCCGAGGGCCTTCAGATCAGCGCCACCGGGGGTCACCTGTTCGCCGAAGAGAGCGAGCGCACGATCCGGAGCGACTTGACCCGGGGGATCGCGCTCTGCTCGATCCTGGCCGTGTTCCTGCTCGCCTGGGGACTCCGGCTCAACCCCTTCGCGACCGTGCTCCTCTTGCTCCCGACGGCTTGGGGCGTGATCTGCGGCCTGGGGCTGTTCGGGCTCCTGCGCGGCGAGCTGGCCGTGCTCTCGCTGGGCTGCGCCTCGGTCCTGCTCGGCCTCGGCGTCGACTTTACGATCCACCTCGGGACCGCGACCCGCGCAGCCCGGGCCCAGGGCCTCGCGCCC
>JAESQQ010000392.1 GCA_016765095.1 Planctomycetota bacterium
CCAAGTTGGCCGAGCTGCTCAGCCTGGCCAAGGCCGTCCTGCGCTGGCGCTCGCTGGAGGGCCTTTGGTCGCGGATCGCGAGCCGCGATCGCGGGACCCAGTTGACGAAGTTCACCGAAGACTACGCCGAGCGGGCTGAGCTTCGGGCCGTGGCCGAGCTCCATGTCTTGGGCGAGCTGAAGCTCTCCAAGGGCGCGTCTGCCGACGAGCGCCAGTATCTCCACGAGCTGGGGACCCTCTCGGCCGCGATTCACGGCGATCCCCTCGGCCAAGTGGCTGACATCCTCGGATTGGCGGTGATTTCGCTCGACGGACCCCGCCACGCTCCCCACTACCGGGCTGCGCGCCAGCTGGTCCTGGATTTTGTGGCTAAGCTCCGGGCCGGGGCCCCCGGCGGGGACCGGAACGACGCCTTGGCTCTCTCCAAGCTCGCACAGGCCCCCAGAGAGACCCTCAGAGGGCTCGCTCGGGCTTTATGGGCCGAACGAAGGGCTGCTGGGGTCCCAATTCCAGCCCCGAAGAAGGGTCAGCCGACCCCCTCTGGCGGATAGGTTTCGATCCAATCCTTTGCGGAGCCGCCATTTGCGGCTATAAAATGGGCCCTTCAGCAGAGGACGCCCCGGTGCCCTTGACCGCGATTGTTAGTGACATCCACTCCAACCTCGCCGCCCTTACGGCGGTCTTGGCAGACCTCAAGGAGCAGGGCGCAGACCGCGTCGTGTGCCTTGGGGACGTGATTGGATACGGCCCCCAGCCGCTCCAGTGTGTCGATCTCGCACGAAAAGAGTTCGATTTCACGATCCTCGGTAATCACGAGGAGGCCGTTCTGTACGGGGCTGTGGGGTTCAACCCCAAGGCCAAGGCCGCGGTTGACTGGACGCGGGATCAGTTCCACCTCGAGAGCGAGGGAGAGGACGATCGCAACGCGCGCTGGCAATTCCTGGGCGACATGCCGATCTCGGTCGAAGAGGACGACCCGGCTTCGGTTCAATTCGTGCACGGCTCGCCGCGCGATCCAACCCGCGAATACCTGTTCCCGACCGACGTGCTCAACCCCGAGAAGATCTACGGGATCTTCGAGCATGTCGAGAGGATCGCCTTCAACGGCCACACCCACGCTCCAGGCGTCATGACCGAGAGCGGCCTGTTCCGCCTCCCCCAAGACGGCGACAACGAATACGCCCTCGAGGACGAGAAGGTGATCGTCAACGTCGGCTCGGTCGGCCAGCCTCGAGACGGAAACAACCGCTCGAGCTACGTGCTCTTCGACGGCGAGGTCGTTCGCTTCCGCCGCGTGGCCTACGACATAGACACCACGATCGGCCTGATGGCCAAGATCGACCGACTTCCTGAATACCTGGCCCTCAGGCTCAAGGAAGGCCGCTAGCACCGGTTCAGCGCGGACCGATCGGCCCGCACCCCAACTCGGCCCCCTCGCGGCGTGACTGACGAGGAGCACCCACGCCGACCCAGGCGCGGGGCGCTGGCGGCCGGAGAAGCGCTCTCTCTTTCATGGCGGAACAACACTACGGTCTCCCTCCCGGTGAGAAGCCTGCGCGCGCAATGGACCTCAAGGCCTGGGTGACCTTGGGCGCCATGGCGTTGTTCTGCTTCGGCTACATGAACTACGTCTACCTGCCCAAGCAGCAGGCGTGGGAGGAGAAGCAAGCAGAGGACGCGGCCAAGAACAGCCCGACGCCTGGGGCCTCGCCCAGCGCCTCGCCGGTCGGCTCCGCGACCCCGGGCCAGCCGAGCTCGGGCACGATCGCGGCGCCCAAGAGCGCCGTCGCCGTGGCGACTCCCCTCGAGACCGCCGAGACCTTCGCGTTTGAGACCTCCTCCCACACGATCAAGCTCTCGACCCGCGGCGCGTCCCTCCAGGACCTGACCTTCAAGGCGATCCACGAGAGCACCTTCATGCCGGTCCAGTCGGCAACGGCGGACGCTCGCCCGGCCGAGCTGTTCCACTTGATCAAGCCTTTCCTCCCAGAGACCGACGGCGTGTTCGGGCTCGCGGTCGAGGTCGAGGCTTACCCCGAGGTTCGCAGCAAGGTCTGGGCACACACTTCGCTCCCCGGAGGCGGCCACCGGTTCAGCCTCGAGCTGCCCGACGAGTGGGTCCTCGAGAAGGACTATCTCCCGCCCAGGCCCGAGCAGGGCGAGGCCGAGAGGTCGTTCCACTTCCGACTCGTGGTTCGAGTCGTCAACAAGGCCAGCGTCCCGCGTGAGTTCAGCTACTGGCTGCATGGGACGGCGGGGATCGTCAACCAGGACGTCGGGCGCGGCAGCTACGGCATTGAGACCGTCGTGGCCGGACGGGACGACGGCGGGTCGATCGACGACGAGATGGAGTCGGCGACCGGGTTCGACGTCGACGAATACGGCGAACCCCAGGTCAAGCTCGAGGAGTCTTCCAAGGACAAGATCGAAGTCGCTTACCACGGCCTGGTCACGAAGTATTTCGCGTCGATCGTCGTCCCGCTCGAGGAGACCAAGTTCCAACAGGCGGAGGGCTGGGCCCTGATCGGCCAGGCCGGCCGGAAGCCGACTTTCGCCGAGGACGCCCAATACGACGACGACCTGGGCGCCAGGCTTCAGGGGACGACCCGTGGCCTGGTCAATGTCAACGTGCCCGCGAATCAGCCTGCTGAGCAGCAGTTCATGATCTACGTCGGGCCGCGCCAGGAGTCAGACATATTCGCCCAGGAGGCCTACGCCAAGACCGGAATGGACGAGCTCGTCTACTACGGGTGGGCGCTCTTTGCGCCGATCGGTCGCGTGCTGCACAAGATCCTGGGCATGTTCCACAGCCTGTTCGGGAACTGGGGGATCGCGATCCTCTGCTTGACCGTCCTCGTTCGACTTCTGATCCTGCCGCTCTCGCTCGTGCAGCAGAAGAGCGCGATCGGAATGCAGAAGCTGACGCCCGAGCTGAACGCGCTCCGCGAGAAACTGGGCGGCAAAGACGGGCAAATGACCCGCGAACAGCAGATGGAGTTCAGCCAGGCGCAAATGGCGCTGTTCAAGAAGCACGGGGTCAATCCGGTCGGCTGCTTGGGCCCGCTCCTCTTGCAAATGCCGATCTTCATTGCGCTCTACAACGTGTGCTTCACGGCCGCAGACCTTCGCGGTGCGCCGCTCTTCCTCTGGATTCAGGACCTCAGCACGCCCGACGTCTTGTTCCGAATGGGAGGGTTCACGCTCCCCTTCCTGGGCACGAACGCGTTCTCGCTCCTCCCCATGATCTTGGTCTGCCTCTACGTGCTCCAGCAGAAGATCCAGCCGCCCCCGGCGGACGAGAAGGCGGCTGAGCAGCAGAAGATCATGAAGTTCATCTTCCCGGTCTTCGGGTTGCTCTTCTACACGATGCCGAGTGGGCTCCTCGTCTACTGGGTCGCCTCGACCCTGTGGGGCATTTGCGAGCAGAAGTTCGTCAAGAACAAGCTCTTCCCGCCCCCGGCTAAGCCGTCTAAGGACGCGTCCAAGGACAAGGACGCGTCCAAGGACCCGACCCCAGCGGTCGCGCTTCCGGGTCTGGCCAAGGTCGGTGAGACCGTCGGTGAGACCCTCGAGCCGGCGGCCGCAGGCGCTGCTGCGACGCCCGCTGCCCCTGACGCTGGTGGCGGCGGTGGCAAGGGCAAGGGCAAGAAGAACAAGCGCAAGGGCAAGAAGAAGCGCCGCTAAACTGCTCTGCCTTTGAGGGGGTAGGGGCGGGGTTTACCCCCGCCCGA
>JAESQQ010000393.1 GCA_016765095.1 Planctomycetota bacterium
GTCGCTCTCGGGGCCGAGGGGCACCTCGCCGCGCGCCAGGACTCGAGCCAGACGAGCGGCGAGCTTGGGTCGGCCGGCCAGCGCGGTCGTGGCGACGGGCCAGAGGTGCTCTGGAAGCCAGGGACGGAGTTCGGGTGAGAGGGTCAGAGGGCTTCGCGCCGGGGGGGCCCGGTTCTGGTGGATGAGACGAATCGGGGACGGTTAGGCACCCGGCCATTGAGCTTAGGCCTGCGGCAACTCGGTTGCACTGGCAGGTGCAGTGAGAGCGAGCGAGACATGGTGATTCTAGGGAGTGCGGCGGCCGCACAGTTCATGGCGGTTGCCTTGTTTTCGGCGCTGGTGGTCTTGGTGCTTCGAGCCCAAGACCCGCTCCCCCTCCGGGCGGGCATGAGCGAGGCGCAGGTCGAGGACTTGTTGGGGAGCCCCACCCGCCGCTCTCGCGCGGACCGGATCTCGACGTGGATCTACGCAGACTCCGACGCCGAAACCGTGCTCAGTTTTTGCTCCGGGCGCGTGCGCCGGATCCGCTTTCTGTAGCGGCTGATCGCGGCGACTTCGGCTCCGCCCGCCCCTACTCGGGGCGAAAGCGGAGAAGCAAGAGCACCAGCAGGAGCGCGAAGAAAGGCAGGGTCGCCTCGGATCGCGACGAAGACCCCAGCGCGCAAGAGCCTGACCCTTGGACGCGACCTCCTCCTAGACCTGCTGCAGGAGGTGGGCCGGCGGCGAGCTGGATCTCGATAATCACCGTCGCAGTGCTCGTCTTGCCGTTGCCGTCGGTCACTTGGAACGTGACCACGAAGTTCCCCGCGAGGGTGGGAGTCCCCGAGATCGTGCCGTCTTGGGCGAGGCTCAACCTCGGTGGCAGCGTGCCCGCAGCCACTGTGAACACGTAGGGAGCCTGTCCACCACTGGCCGTGATCGTGGCGGTGAAGGGATCGCCGACCGTCCCGTTGCCCGGGATCGCGGAGATCACCGGGTCGGTCGGGTCGAACACGAGCTCGTAGGCCCGAATCGCGCAGGAGCCGGCCGAGTCGCAGACTTCGACGAGGACCGGGAAGCTCCCCGTCTGGGACGTCGTCCCGCCGAAAGTCGGACCGAGCGGATCGAAGGTGATCCCAGGGGGAAGCGAGCCCGAGACGATCCTGAGCGTGTAGGGGCCCACGCCGCCGCTCGGAGTCAGGGTCTCGCTGTAGGGAGTTCCTGGGGTGCCGGGCGGGAGCGAAGGTGGCCCGAGGTCGAGGATCCCCACGACGAGGAGATCGAGCGGGATCGACTGGTCTAGGTTGCCGTTCCTGTCGCGGGCGGTGACTTGGATCGTGGTCGTTCCGAGCGCGTCGGGTGTTCCCGTGATGACGCCAGTCGCGGGGTCTAGGGTCTCCCAGCTCGGGAGGGCACCGGCGCTGACGCTCCAGGTGTAGGGTCCAGAACCTCCCGTCGAGAGGAGTGTGGTCACGTAGGGCTGGCCCTTGTCCCCGCGAGGCAGGGAGGTGGTCAGGACGGTGACCGCAGTCGGGGGGCTGATGATCTCGATCTGAATCTGACGACTCAGGGTCGATCCGTTCTGGTCTGTGAGTTCGACCAAGACCGAGAACAGGCCAGGCGTCGTGGGGACGCCGCTAATGACGCCTGAGTTGCCCGAGAGCGTGAGCCCTGGGGGCAATCCGCCACCGGTCCAAGTGTCCCCGACGTTGGTGCCGCCCAAGGGGCGCCACTCGTAGGCTGGGACGCCATTGATCCCCATGATCTCCAAGGTGTAGCCGTTGCCCACGATCCCCAGCGGGGGTGTCACGGCGATGATCTGGGGGAGCGAGGCAATGGTCAGGCTGAAGGTGCGCGTGGACTTGGCTCCTCCGGCGTCAGTGACTTCAAGCTCGAACCCATAGGTGCCTTCCTCGTTCGGAATCCCGGACAGGACTCCGGCGGGGGAGAGGGTGATACCCGGCGGGAGGGATCCGGTCGTAAGCGCGAAGGTGTAGCCCGGGGTGCGCCGTCCACGGAGTCCGCGAGGCCGTCGCCGTCGCCGTCGGTTCCTGCGCCGTCGAGGATCCCGTCTCCGTTGGCGTCGGTTCCTACGGCCTCGGTCACGTCGGTCAGGCCGTCGTTGTCGCTGTCGAGGTCTCGCCAGTCGCGGATCGTGTCCCCGTCCGTGTCGGGCACGGTGAGGGGTGTCCCAGCGCCGGGGTTCGCAGCCACCGTCGAGTTCGGCCCGTCATGGCTTCGGTCGAGGGTGTCGATCAGGCCGTCTCGGTCGCTGTCCGTCTGAGCTCCGTCCTGGACGCCGTCCCCGTTGACGTCGGTCCCGCTCGCTTCGACCGTGTCGGTGATTCCGTCGCTGTCGGTGTCTCGGTCTTGGAAGTCCGGGCGTCCGAGGGAGTCGCGATCGGAGATCGTGTAGTTGAGGTTGCCGGGCGTCAGCTCGACTGCGTCGGCGAGACCGTTGGCTCCGACCGGCGTGTCGAGGTCGCCGTCCCCGTCGGTGTCGTTCGCGGCTTGGACGGCGACCGAGAGTCCACCCTCGGTCACGTCGGGGATCCCGTCGCCGTCGCTGTCGAGGTCCATGCGGTCGACGATCCCGTCCCCGTCGCTGTCGCGGTTGACGTTTCCGCCGTCCTCGTCGACGTCTCGGAGGCCGTCGTTGTCGTCGTCAATGTCGATCTTGTTGCTGATTCCGTCGTTGTCCGGATCAACCATTTCGGGGAACCCGAAGAACGTGCCAGGGCCTATGGACTTGCGGTCTGCGGTGTCGACCACGCCGTCGCCGTCTGCGTCAGCGACGCTGTCGATCCGACCGTTCCCGTCAGCGTCGATCGAGCCCGCTCCGCTCGGGAGCCCGTAGTCGAGGCGGTCGAGGGGCCCGCCGTCGCTGTCGAGGACTCGGAAGTCGGCGCCGGCCATACCTCCGCCCGTATCCACTGGATCGGGGAGCGCCGTGCCAGGGCTTCCGAAGTTAGCGTCGTCACCGTCGACGACGTCGCGGAGTCCGTCGTTGTCGGTATCGGCGCCGTCGAGGTAGCCGTCGAAGTTGGAGTCGACGACGTTCGGGACGCCGCTCTCCCACATGTCGGGGACCCCGTCGTTGTCGGAGTCGAGGTCGGTCACGTCTGGGGTCGCGTCGCCGTCGCTGTTGGTGAGCGTGACTGAGGTTCCAGCTCCCGGGTCGGCGTTGATCGTCGAGTTGGGGCCGTCGTGATCTCGGTCGACCGAGTCTGGGAGACCGTCCCCGTCGGCGTCGGTCGTGTTGGCGTCAAGGATCGCGTCGTTGTCGGCGTCGGTCGCGTTGGCGACTTCGTCGGTGTCGGCGATTCCGTCGTCGTCGCTGTCGAGGTCTTGGAAGTCAGGGTTCTGGGCGCGGTCCGTGTTGACCACGGTTCCAGCGAGCCCGCCGTCGAAGTTGTAGACCGCGACGCCGTTGTCGGCGACGGTCTCGAGCACGTCTAGGAACCCGTTGGTGCCGACGCCGCCCGCGTCCTCGACTTCGCCGTCGAGGTTCGCGTCGTGAGCGAGGATCAGGGGGTGGCCCTCGCGCGTGTCCGGGTTGCCGTCGCCGTCGCTGTCGCGGTCGAAGTGGTACGGGACGCCGTCGCCGTCGGTGTCGCGGTTGGGGTTTGTGTTGTCCTCGATCGTGTCGAGGATCCCGTCGTTGTCGCTCGTCTCGAGGAGGCGAGCCACGATCTGCTGATGATCGAGGAGGTCAGCGAGGTTGAACTCGAGGCGTATCAGGTGCTGGTCGAGGCTCAGGGCCTCAGCGACGAGATCCCAGCTCCTGGGCGAGGAACCTGGCGGGAGCGCGCCGACGCTCGGGTCCCGGAGGTCGTCCTCGAGCCGGAGCGACAAGTCGAAGGAAACGCACACACCCTCTCGATCGGGAGTGAGATCTTCGGCTGGACTGACGCCGGGCAGCCCTTCCACAACGAGCGAGAACGGCCGGTAGAGGTCGGCGGCTACCTTCGCTACCGCCACCGAATCGGTCTGAGCCTTCGCGCCGGGATCAGCCGGGGCTTGACCAACGGGATCGGAGCTCCCGACGTCCGCTACTTCGGGGGCATTGGCTGGAGCTTCTGACCCAGGCCCCTGTAAAGCGGCTTGGGGTAAAGCAGCTTGGGCTGTCCGCGATTTCACTCGCGACCAGCCCAAGCGCTGTTGGGGGTTCGGGGACTTGAACCCCGGACCCATGGCTTAAAAGGCCACTGCTCTACCGACTGAGCTAAACCCCCGTGCGGGGGGATTGTATCGACGCAAGTCTCTACGTCACCCGTCATTGCGTCGTCGCCGTGCGCGGATCCTGGGGCGCTTTCGGGGTCCGATCCACACCAGGTTTGGAGCAGGTCGGGCCTGCGACATGACTCGACAGTGGCTCGAGAGTCCGATCAGGTTCGTGTCGAGCCGGGCTTGGTATCGTTTCGAATCATGGGCTCAGAAGACCGTCACTTGGACTTTCCGTACGTCGCGCCGCGGAGGCGCAAGCTCGCGGCCGCCCTTGTGATCGGCGCGATCTTCTTGGTCTGGCTCGGGCAGCACTCATTGATCGGCGCTGGATACCGCTGGTCGTGCGAAGGCTGCGGCGCCACCCTGCGCCACAAGCTGGCAGCAAATCGACGAGCGCTGCCCTCGCACGACCACACCTGGAAGCCTGCGGGGGGCCAGTGTGGTTGCCCCTACTACTTCCCCTGCCCATTCAACTTGGGCGAACATGACGTCGAGCCAGTCCTGAGAGCACTCAAGGAGGACAGGGTCCAGAAGCTCCTCCGCAGGTCCCGAGCCGCCCAGCTTCGCTTTGGCCAGGAGCACAATGTTCGTTTTGTCGAAGAGACTTCCGGCGTGACCACCCTGAGCGTGGAGGGGGCCACAGGGAAAGGCACCATAGAGGTCGTGTTCGATCAGCGACTCGTCCCGATGCGAGGCCACATCCTCAGCGAAGACGGCAGTCGAGTCGATCTCGGCTTGGCTCAGGTGCTCCGAGAGCTTGCCACAGACGACTACCCTCCCTTCTGGGTCCCTAAAACGATCGTCCTTGAGAGCCGCCCTCCACGCTAAGCCCCCTCCGATCCGCCGCAGTCCGTGTGAGTGGATCACCGCTGCATCGTGGGCCTCTGGGCACTCACGAGTGACTCGAGGGTTAGGTTAGGTTCGGGCGTGAGTTTCTCTGCCCAGAGCCCGGAGCGGATCGCGTGAGTCTGAGCGCGCTGCGCTGCCCAAGCTGTAGCGCTCCCTTGCCGCCGCTGGCGGCCGGGCGCGTGACCTGCGACTACTGCCACGTCACCAGCACCTTTGACGCGAGTGGACAGCTCCGAGATAGCGCTTCTCCTTCTCCTACAGGCGACCGTGCGGGCCCCTCGCCTTTTTGGCGTCGCCTGCTGAGGCTGCTGCGTGTTGGGGCGTGGCTGGGCTTTGGGCTGAGCACAGTCGCGGTCCCCGTGGCCTTCCAGCGTGGCGCGCCCGGCGAGCTCGTCGCGCTCCTCGCGATCGCGCTTGGGCTCGGAACCCTGGCCGGGTTGGCCGAAGGGCAGAAGCTGCTCGTGACCCTGCTCTGCCTGCTCAATGGCGCCTTGCTCGTCGCCAAGCCCTGGGCGCAGCCCTTGGTCCTCAACGGGGAGCCCTTCTCCCCGACCTCGGAGACGGCTTGCTACTTCCTCTTTCCGGGAGTCGCCCTCCTTGTGGTTGGGATCTTGCTCGCGCTCTCGGTCAAGCGCGCGGACTTGAGACCCGGTTGGCCGCACGCGAGCACCCTGGTGCTCGCCGGGCTCGGCGCACTCGGGGCCGTCGGTTGGTTCGCCCAGGAGACGGAGGCCCAGCTCGCGGCGAGCCACTCCGACGAATGGAAGCAGCTCCGCGCCCAGGTTCGCGAGGCCACCCGAGGCCAAGCCTCGCCGACCGCGATCACCTCGGGGGACTTCTCGACGCTGATCTTTGAGGACCGCGATCCCAAAGGGACGAACACGGTTCAGTTCGTGAGTCTGGCCCAGCTCGAGGCCCCCAACACCGACACGGGACACTACTACCCAGGCGGCAGCGACCTGCTCAGCATGTGGCGAGCGAGTGGGGAGGCCAAGCACGTCTCCGACGGCTTTCGCCGTCGCGTCGCGGACGAGTCCTTCCGGGCCACGCTGCGCCGCGCGCGCGCAACTCGCTTCGTCGTCGCCTATCGCGCCGGCGAAGGCGTGGTCGAGGTCTTTCTCTACGACCGCGAACTTCAGGCGCTTCGGCTCCGCGAGCGCGTCCCCTGTGCGAACCCGAACGGGATCATTGACGGTCCGGAGGCGGTGCTCGGAGTCCTGGGGGCGCTGCCTGGGGCTCAGGTCAGCAACCCTTGACCTTCCGGGGACGACTCTGGACGATCGCCTGTCGTGACCTCGCCTGACGAGACGAAGCCTTGGGGAGGACGAGATCGCGCGATCGTGGCGCTCTTTCTCCTCGCGCTCTTCGCGATCGCCTCGTGTCGCACTCTGGCCGACGCCTTCGCCAGCGAAGAGGTGCTGCTGGCGGTCCGCTTCTGGGAGGACGGACTCCCCATAGACATGCCTGACGACCCGCCGGGAGCACCGCGCAGGCTAGGGACGACCACGAGCCGGGACTTTCACGGTCGCGCGCTGCGTGCCCGCTGGAGGGGGTCCAAGCGCCAGGGCTGGCGGTGGTATTCCCTTGGCTCGAACGGTGTCGACGAACAAGGCCAGGGTGACGACGTCGAGGTCGACTTCAACGGAGCGGTCTACGTGCTCTGTATCCGCGGAGTGTGCTGCGGCTTGGCGCTGATCCTGTTGTGGCTGCTCGTGGTCTCCCGACGCTTGACCCAGGCCAGATCTCGCTCGCTCCGGCTCGAGATCCTGCGTGCAGCGGCGACGGCGTCCTTGCCCGCCGCCCTGGCCGTCGCCTGCGCGCTTTGGGTCGTCGCGCACGATCGGGCGCTTCAGACGACCCTTGACGAGATTTCGCTCCCTCGCCACGAGCCCGCGATCGTTGGGACCTGCATCGGGGTGAGCTTTCTCCTCGCCCTCGCCTGGCGCCTCTCCCACCCCTTGGAGAGCGTGGAAGCGCTCGAGCCCCCGGTCTTGGAGTCGTAGAAAAGTCGTCGGCAAGGCCCTCGCGGCAAGTTTCCCTGCGCCGAGACGATTGACGCTCTTCAAGCGCGTCGATAGGGTCGAAAGCACGTGAGTAAGGTCGTCCTCGCATTTTCAGCGGGCATGGGCACCCTAGCTGCCCTCCATATCCTGCGCCGTCGCTTCGGCCGCAACAACGTGGTGACCTACACGGCCAACCTCGGCCAGAAGAGCTCCACCGAGGGCCTCTGCGAACGGGCGACCCAGGGGGGCGCGGCATACGCCCACATTGCGGACCTTCGCGAGCGCTTCATTAGGGACTTCGTGTGGCCGGCGCTTCGAGCTGGCGCGGTGTGCGAGAGCGGCTACGCCTTGGCGCACGCCCTCGCCCGCCCCTTGATCGTGTCCGAGGTGATCCGCGTTGCGCGTGAGGAGGGCGCGGACTTCATTGCGCACGGGTGCGCTGGAAAGTCGAACGACCAAGTCAGATTCGAGATCAGCGCGGCGGCGCTCGCGCCCGACCTCGGCGTGCTGGCGCCGCTCCGCGAGCAGGGCATTCTCCACCGCGACGAAGTCTCGGGTTACTGCCAGCGCCACGGAATCCCGACCAACGTCGACGAGTGCCGGTTCTCGATCACCGAGAACGTCTACGGCTCGTCGGTCCAGTGGCCCCGAGCCCCAGACCCGTTCCAGGACGTGCCGGAGGACGCCTACCGTCTGACTGCAGCCGAAGGTGACACCCCGGACGAATCGGTCGAGGTTCTCGTCTCGTTCCAGCAAGGACTCCCGAGCGCAATCGACGGTGAGCCCCTGAGGGGGGTCAGCCTCGTCGAGAAGATCGGCAAGATCGCGGGCGCTCACGGCGTGGGTCGCCTGACGACTTTTGAGGATCGCTTGATCGGGATCAAAATGCTCGAGGTCTACGAGCAGCCGCAGCGACGGTCCTTCACATGGCCCGGAGCGCGATCGAGCGCCTGGTGCTCGCGCCGGACTTGGCTCAGTTCAAGGCTTTGGTCGCGACGCGCTACGCCGAGCTGGCGTACCAGGGCTTCTGGTTCAGCGAGCTCCGTGAGTCGCTCGACGCGTTCGTGATCAAGTCTGCCCAGTTCGTGACCGGCGACGTGCGCGTCCGCCTCTACCGCGGTACGTGTCGGGTGGTCGGGGTTCGCTCTCGATACTCGCTCTACAGCCAAGGCCTGGCTGAGCCCAACGTGACGGGAGACGAGTTCTCGGGCCAGGACGGCGTCCAGGGGTACATGAAGACCCTGACCCAGTCCCTCAAGCTCCGCCAGAACGACCCACACAAGCGCGCTCGCTAGCGACCCGACGCCCTCGAGGCGTTGAAAATGCAGCTTGTATTCGTAATCGCTGTCGCCTGGATCCCTTCCTACAGTTGCCTCACCGAGGAGTGGAGGTGACAACCGATGACCAAGAGAGCAACGAGATCCCGCCCCAAACGAACTTCTGTCAAGGTGCGCTGCGCCTACTGCCACGACGACCTCGGTCAGCGAGATCGACGCTTCTGCGCGGGCTGCATGAGCGCCCACCATGCTGACTGCTGGGAAGAGCACGGCATGTGCAGCGCCAGCGGGTGCGAGGAGCTGGAGTGGGTCGTGCCCTCCGAGCGCGAGCGCAAGCCCAGGCGAGCGAAGAAGCGCAGGCCCAAACGCCACAACGCGACGCTGGCGAGGATCACCAACGACGCCAACACCGCGCTGATTCTGGGCGTGGTGGCGGTCATGGCCTGCGGGCTCGTGGGCCCCTTCGCGATCATGAAAGCCAACACCGTGACTCAAACGGCCCGCCAGGCCCGCTTGCCGGTGCCCGGAGCGGCCACGGCCGGCCTCGTCCTGGGCTGGATCGGGACGGTCGGCGTTCTGCTCGGGATCGGCCTGATGGTCCTCCAGCTTGGCATGTTCGCCACGATTTAGAGGGGCTAGCGGACTTTGTAGCGCAGGATCGGGCCGTGATTCGTGGCGACGAGCAGCTCGCCGTTGACGCACCACGAGAGGGCAGCAGGGCTGTCGGCGAGCGGAGCGAAGTCGAGCTCGTCTGCAAAGATGAGCGGTTGTTGGTCCACGCGGATCAGACCGAGCTTGGACGAGTCGTCCGCGATCGCCAGCCAGCGGTGATCGGGCGAGAGGGCCGGGGTGCAATTGAGGTTAAACTCAAGGGGGACCTTGACCACCCGGACCTCGAGGTCTCGCTTGAAGAGCACGATGTGAAGCAGGCCAGGGTAGAAGCAGAGCGTCGCTCCGTGCTCGTCGATTGAGGCCCACTGGGGGCGGCCGGGGAGGGGCGAGGCCTTGACGAGGCCTTTGGGCGTCGTCAGCTCGACCCGGTCGGCGTGGACTCGAATCAGGCCGAGGTCAGGGACCGAGCGCAATCCACTCAGGGTTGCACCCGGGCGGGGGTCGAGTCGGCGGGCGGAGAGATCGATTCGGATCTCCTGGCCCTCCACGGTCAGGAACGCGAGCGTGTCCTCGTCCAAGAAGGAGACATGGAGGGGGGCGTCTTTGGGCCGGTCGGGTCGCCAGCTCAGGATCCGGCCCGTGGTCAAGTCGTCGACGACGATCCCAGCGCCCGAACGAACGATTCGCCGAGCGTTTGGGGAGGCCACAATGGAGTGGCGCACTCTCCCAAGCAAGGCGGCCTCTGGGGGAAGAGTCGCCAGTTGACGTCCGCTGACCTGGTCCCAGACCCGGATCCCGTCTCGAGACTGACTGAAGGCGGTGGTCCCCCGGGACGTCAGCCCCGTCGTTGGCCCGCTATGGCCGGTGGGGATCCAGAGGGGGTCGGGGCGGTCTCCACCGAGGCGCCAAACCCGAATCCGGGTGTCGTTCCCGCCGCTCGCGAGCAGCCGTCCGTTGGGGCTCAGGCGCAGGCAGTGAATCCAACCGGTCTGACGCCCGACCGTGCGTTTCTTCGAGCCGAGGCGGAACAGGATCGCGCCGGTGTCATGCCCCGTGAGGAGAGCGCCAGAGGGGAGCGCCTCAATGGCTCGGGTGTAGCCTCCTTGATTGGTTCGAAGGAGCGCTGGCTCGTCGGGCCCCTCGCGGCGGAACGAGAGCAGGTCCTGGCTCTGGGTTGAGACGTAGACGCGATCACCCTCAGCAGAGATCGCGAGGTCTTCCACGACCTGGCCCGCAGGGAGGGGGATCGTCCTGAGGAGCTTCCCTGCCCGAGACCAAAATTTGAGGGTCTTCTGGCCGCTCACGATCTCGTCGCGGGCGGGAATGAAGCAGAGGCCGTTGACGAAGGTCGCCTCGTCGAGGTGCGCGGTGGGTCGCCTCCAGATCTCTCGCCCGCTCGGAGCCTCGTAGAGCACTAGGGCTTGGCCCTCGGTCACGACGACTTGCTTGCCTTCCGGGAGGTAGAGCGCTGAGACGCACTTCCCGCGCTTGGGGAGAACCTTGAGCCCAGTTGAGCCCGAGATTCGCATCAGGACGGCGCCCTCAATACCTCCCAGGATCGCCCAGTCGCCCGCGGGGGAGAGGTCGACTGCGTGGAGCTGCTGAGACGTCCGGTAGCGCCGCTTCAGGTCACCCGTGAGCGGGTCCCAGATCCGGACCCAGCCCCCGAGTCCGACGCTGACGAGGACCTCGCTTGTCGAGTCCCAGGCGACGTCGGTCACGAGGGAGGTGTGCTGCCCGCGGTAGTCGCCGAACAGCCCCTGGAGTTGAAGTTTATGTCCTGCGGCGACGCTCTTGAGGTGTGCGGGGAAGGGGCGAGCCGCTGGGCCTCGTGCTCGCGAATGGCGAGGGGTTGGGCTCGGCGCGGGCGTCGGGCTGCCGAGCGTCGGAGTGGGCGTCGCGGGCGAGGGCTTCGCGCTTGGGGAAGTGGCGGGAGGCGGCGAGGCGAGCGTGGACGGGGGACTTGGCGTCGGGGGAGTGCCTAAGTAGAGACCGAACGCGACGCCAGCGCCGATCAGGCCGAGGGCGGTCAGCGCGACTCCGAGCATGAGGCCTGAGGAGCGTGTGGGAGGGAGCGGCTCGCTGAGCGCATCTTCGAGAGCAGCGAGGAGGGCGCCTCCGTCTCGGCACCGCTCCCCGGGTTCGCTGGCCAGGCAGGCGTGGATCAGTGTGGCGAGGGGAGCGGGCACCTCGGGGCGCGCCTGGCGAAGGGGCGTGCTGATCCCGCGCTGCATGTTGTAGACAACCTCCATGGGGGCTTCGTCGCCAAAGGGCGGCAGGCCGGCGAGGGCTTCGTAGAGGATCGCGCCCCAAGCAAACACGTCGGCTGGGGGCCCCGCGTGCTTGGCGTCGTTCATTTGCTCCAGCGGCATGTAGCCCACGGTCCCCCGCATGGAGCCGGTCTGGCTGAGGACGTCCGCGCTGTCCCCCTCGAAGAACTTGGCGAGCCCGAGGTCGGCGACCCTGAGTTGGCCGCTGCTCGTGTAGAGAATGTTGCTGGGCTTGAGGTCGCGGTGCACGACGCCTTGGAGGTGGCAAGCTGCGAGGGCGGCGGCGAGCTCTCGAGCGAGGACGCCGGCGTCGACCAGGCTGAGTGGACCGCGCTTCACGAAGCGCTCCCTGAGCGAGCCTCCGCGCATGAGCTGCATCACGACGTAGGGGCCGTGCGGGCTCGAGCCAGCGTCGAGGAGGGCGACGAAGCCTGCCTCTTCGCCGAGCTGGGCGAGCAGGTCTCGCTCGCGCGCGAACCGAGCCTGGCTGCCTGGTGAGAGCGTCGCCACCAAGAGCTTGACGGCGACCTCGGCGCCTTGGGGGGAGCGGGCTCGAAAGACCTTCCCCGAAGCTCCCCGGCCAATGGTTTCCAGAATGACGTAGGGGCCGAGGCGATTCTCCACTGGGGCCTTCATAGCCCCTCTGCCCCTCTGGCGCGAGTCGCGTCCGGCGCTGCTCTCTCGAGGTGGGCCTGAGAGGGCTCTACTTGGGGGGCTTGGCGTTTCGCATTTTCAGCTTAGGCGCCTCGACGGACCACTGGCGTTGGCGCTCGTTGAAGTCCTTGATCACGTGCTCGTGCCCGCTGATTCGCTCTCGAATGTCCATGGCCGCGATCCGGTGGATCGGGTCGCTCTGCACCCTCCGGAGGTCCGACTTGAGGCGCTGAATGTCCCTCTCGAGCTCGCCCTTGGTCTTCATGAGCTTGCGCGGAACGTCGTCGATCCAGTCGCCCATTTTGTAGAGTTCGCCCGAGGAGAGGGAGACTTGGTAGGGGCTGGAGGGGAGGACCTTCACGAGACCCTGGTAGGCCTTGAGGCTCGGCTTGTGCCCCGACAGCCCCCAGGCCACGAGGTGCTGGACGGTCATGTTCAGCGCCTGGGTGTAGTAGTCGAGCTGGGCCGCGTTGTGGAAGCCAGCGCTGCCTCCCGCCAGGAAGCGAAAGGCCGACTGGGCGGCGCTGTTTGGGTTCTGCTTGGCGAGCTCGTCGTAAGAAGCCATGGGGGGAATTCTACTGCCTGGATCAGCGCCGCCCAAACTCGGCCGTTGAGGTCTCGGGAAGATCCGCAGTGCGGCGTCGTCCACCTCCCCGACTTTTGATCCTAGCGAAGGGAGCCTCCCGGACTTCAGGTGCGTGTCAGCCTGGGTCGCGGCCGGGCAAGATTTTCCCCTCCGACTGAATCGACGACACGAATCGCTCAGGAGAGCAGGAGATAGGTAGGCACTCTCTGTGCGCTCAGGTCGAACGCCTCTGGACGAGCGCGGGAACTCCCGCAGGAGGTCTGATGTCCCCTGAGCTAGCCGACCAAATCCAAGCCTACGCCCAAGCCCTCGAGCGCGACGATCTCCCGGCCGCCCAGGCCGCAGTTGATCGCGCGGTCGCGATCGCGCCGGCCTCTGCGGAGGCCTGGGGCTGCCGAGGGGAGTTCTATCGCCACTACGGACGACAGCTCCCCCTGGCCCTTGAGTGCTTCCAGCGCGCCTCGGTGCTCGACCCCGGCTCACACTTGGGCCCGGCCTGCGTGGCGGCGGTTTACGAGGAACTCGAGCACGGATCGTCTGCCCTCGAGGCCTGGCAAGAGGCGATCGAGCGGAGCCCTGGGCACCCCGATTTGTGGCGCAATCGAGCCCGCTTTCGGGACCACCGCGGCGACTTCGAGGGGGCGCTGAGTGACCTCGACGAGGCGATCCGCCTCGCGCCAGCCGAGGTCGACGCTCATTGCTTGCGCGGCGAGGTCCTCCTCCGTTGCCACCGTTTCGTCGAGTCCTTGCGCGCTTTCGAGCGGGCCCTCCGCGTCGCGCGAGGACATGAGCGCGCGAGCGCAGGGCGCTCGTTCGCGCTCGGGACCCTCGGCCAGATCGGCGGCGCGAACGCTTCGCGCCCGACGGGGAGCGGCGATCCAGGAGAGCTTCGTGAGCTCTCCCGCGTGGTCTCGGGTGAGCTCGTCGCACTGCGGTATCGAGTCGACCCCCAGGACGACGCCCTGGCGCTGCTCGCCCAAGCCCGCGAGTGGCTGGCTTCGCTGTCTACCGCTCAGATCGGGACGCAGCTCGTGCTTCAGTGCGGCTGGAGGCTCGAGCTCTGTGATTCGCCGACGGGCGTCGTGTTGGCCGAGTTCGACCTCGACCGGGGCCCCTGGCGACCGGCCGTGCTGCGGCTGGAGGTCACTCACGCGCTCCAGAGCGAGTCAGCTGCGGTGGCGCTCTTGGACCAGCTCGGGGTCGAGGGCTGGGAAGTCGTCTTGAGCCACTCGGCGCGAATGTGTCCCGAGGCCTTGGCGAGGGGAGACGAGCTGCGGCTTCGTCGCGACGCACCGACCTCGCCGACCGACTCTGGCTGGCGAATCGGGCCCCTCGATCCCGTCGCCTTCGCAGCTGCCACAAAGCCCGACCGGTTCTCGGCCTGGCCGCCGCTCGAGTTCGTGCTCGAGGACGCGATCGATCTCTTGCCCTACCTGGCCCTCCCGCCGGGGTTTGAGATCCTGATCAGCGGCGGAGAGGTGATCTCCGTTCGAGACAGCGCCGGCCACGAGCGGCTGGCGGCCTGAGTGGAGGTCCACGATCGGCCCAGGCTGCGTCTCAGAACTGTCTCCAAACGGCCCCAGATGGCCATGAGGGGCCTCCCGGGCCGGTCGGCGGCTTCGTGGCTAGGAAAGGACTTCTGGAGAGATGGTGGCGTAAGGTGCCCCTGGTCCTTACCTTGCATACCTACGACCTACGCTCGGAGGACGTGATGAAGGGCTTTGCCCCGACGACTTTGATCCTGCTCAGCCTACTAACGGTGGGCATGACGAACCTTACGGGGTCGGTCATGGCGCAGGATCTCAGCGACGACGACGACGACCTCCTCGACGGGGACCTCCTCGACGAGGACCCCGAGCCCAAGGCGGCTGCGGGAGTCACGATTCCTCCCCCCGAGGTCAAGCGCAAGCTAGACGCCCAGATCGCCGCACTGGCGGCTCGTAGCGAGGCGATCGGCGACGAGCTCTTCGTCGAGCTCGCGAACACCAAGCAGGCCAACGCCGAGATCGAGCGTCGAATCGAGGAGGCTGAGGCGCGCTATCGCAGCCTCTCGGCCGAGGTTCAGAGGCTCTCGGCCAGCATGGGCAACGGCGGCGCCAGAGGTACCCCTCAGGGCCCCCGAGGCTATGGGACTCCGCTCACGATCGGCGCTGGGCACTCTCCCATGGCTGACCTGCGCAACCGCTCCTACGATCCACTCCTGCCGATTGGCAGTGGACCCGACGATCCCAACGGCGGCCAGCAGCTCAAGTGGTGGGAGAAGCTCCTCCTCCAGCTATCCGAGGGCGTGAGCGAGATCCTCAAGGTCTTGGCCGAGAAGCGGACCAACAGCCTCAAGGCTGAGGCAGACGCAATCTCACTTGGGACTGACGCTCGCTATCGGGCCTACGTCGACAACGAGGTCCGCAGGGCCGTCGGGACGAGCGCGCTCGGCAGCCGGCTCAAGAAGAACGGTCGCTTGAACGACCTCCTCCCCAAGGGCGGAGCTCGCAAGACGCCGACTCGGACCCCGGTCACGACGCGGAAGCCGAAGATCGCGGCGTATCCTGGCAACAACAAGCGCTACGACCGCGGGCCCATGCCAGATCGCTACCTCCTCCCGCTACGGCGCGACGCCCTGACAGGTGAGGTCCGGCCCATGGTCGCGATCCCCCTCGGATCCCCCGCGCGTCAGAGATAGAAGAGAAGCTCTCAAGTCCTGCGGCAACGTCCTGTGCGGACCGAACTGAGGCCCCTTCGGGGGCCTCTTCTCGTGTGTCCGCCCGGTCGAAGGGCACGAGATCGTCGTGACAGACGACCCTCGTGAGGCGCGAGGGGAGTGCTCGAACAGGGGGAACAGAGAACAGAAACGGCGCGCGAGTCCACTCCCTGTTGCCGTTGCTATTCCTCTGTTGATATTCCCTGTTTCTTCTCCTCCCTCCGAGGCTTCGGTTTCAGGGCGTCCCTTCTCCCGACTCGCCCGAGTAGGGGAGGCGCGGGACCTGCGGTTGGGGCTGGACCTGCGGTCGGGGGTGGAATGCGCTCGGCAAGAGGCTAAACGGCAGCGCCTTGATCAGGAGCGGGAGCAGGAGCGCTCCCCCGGGGAGCATGAACAGGGCCAAGGCGGGGATCGTTCGGCACACGTCGAGGAGCTGGGCCTTGACCTTTGTGAACTCCTCGGGCGTCAGCTCGCGGACCGAGGCGGCCGTGAGGAGCTTGGCCAGCTCGCCCGTCTCTTTGACCTCCTGGAGGACTCGGCGGAGGTTCTCCTGAATCACGTGCTGAGCTCGTTCGCCCATCGTGCTTCGGAGTGAGGCCAGGCGCGAGGCTGAGACGGGGCCGAACTCTTGGATCGAGTCCCGCCTGTCCTCATAGAAGGCCATGACTTCGATCTGGACCTCCTCCAGCTCTGCCGGCGATCCTCCGAGGTCGCGGCAGATTCGGCTCAGGAGGGCCTCTTCGGCTGGAGCTCGGTGGTCGTCGACCAACGAGAGCAAGACCCCTTGCTCGAGTATGAAGCGGCGGGCGCGAGGGTCGATCGGGTGTAGATCGAGGGAGGGTGGACCGCCTGCGGGGCCGGGATCCAGACGCCTAAGGAGCCGGCGTGCGTCCGATTGCTTGAGATGCGCGAGGGCGATCTGCTGTTCGATCATGTTGCGCTCGCGCTCGACGATTTCGCCGTCAGCCCAGGCCAAGGCGATCAGGATCTCGACGAGCTCGACTTTCTCGCTCCGCGAGAACGAGTGCAGACGCGCGAGCCCCTCCTCCTCGATCACCGATCGCTCGTAGTAGGCCGAGGCGAGGCGAGCCAGGACTCGCGCCTCGAGGTAGGCCAGCCCGATCCCGACGCCGTGGGCGCGGTGAGCCTCGGGGAGCTTGCCGCGCGGGGCCAAGCGGCGCTCGACCTTGGCCGCCAGCTTGCTCAGCTTGACGGATCGTCCGCTCGAGACCGCCAAGTGCGCCTTGTGCAGCTTGCGGGCCAGCTTGTAGCGCTCGAGCCCGAGGGCCGTGATCGTGAGCAGCTCGAGCTGTCTCTCAAGGACGGAGCCCTGGTTGCCGTAGAGATCCGAGATCTCCTGGAGGAGATCCCACTGCGTCGTCAAGAGTCCGACGGTCAGGAGGGGCCCCTCTTGGACGCCGGCCGCCTCGAGGGCTGCGCGGATCGGGGGCGAGAGCAGATCTCGACTTCTGGTTAGCTGCGCTTGGCTGAGGCGCTCCTGCGCGAGCGCGAGCGCGACCTGCTCGAGGGTGTCCTCAGGGTTGGCCTCGGCTTGAATCTGGGCGACTCGTTTTGCGCGAGCGTCGGAGTCGTCGAGCTGGAAATACAACTCGAGGAGTCGAACGAGCCAGCCTGCTCGGCCCAATTCAAGCGGCTCGGAGTCGAGGTCAAGATCTTCGGATCCGAGCTCCTCGAGATCGAGCGTGCTTCCCTCGAGGTCCTCGTCAGGCATAGGAGCGTCAGGCGTAGGAGCGTCAGGCGTAGGAGCGTCAGGCGTAGGAGCGTCAGGCGTAGGAGCGTCAGGCGTAGGAGCGTCAGGCGTAGGCA
>JAESQQ010000394.1 GCA_016765095.1 Planctomycetota bacterium
GGAGGGGGTAAACCCCTCCCCTACGAAGGCAATGGGGTGGACCCCCGCCGAACCGAGAGGCCGTCATTTGAGAGCCTCCAGCGTGGCGCTCAAACGCTCGAGATCCTTCGGAGCGAGCTGGCCACAGAGCCGCCCGAGCTGCTCCTTCCAGCTCTCGATCAGCTCGGACGCGACCCGCACAGGCTCCCTCCCAGGCCCCGTCGGCTTGAGGAGCGGGAACCAAACCACGTCCCTGAGGTTCGGCGCGTCGCAGAGGAGCGCCACGAACCGGTCGATCCCCATGCCCCAGCCGCTGATCGGGGGCATTCCGTACTCCATAGCGAGCAGGTAGTCGTCGTCGTGGCTCATGGCCTCGTCGTCCCCCGCTGACTTCTGGGCCGCCTGATCTTCGAGCCGAGCCCGCTGATCGAGAGGGTCGACGAGCTCGGAGTAGGCGTTGATCACCTCCCACGAATCGACGACGAGCTGGAACCGATCCGCCCGGCGAGGGTCGTCGTCGTTGCGACGAGCCAAGGGGCTGAGGTCGGTCGGGTGTCCGATCAGGAAAGTCGGCTGGATCAGGTTCGGGCGCGCGGTCCGCTTGTAGAGCTGATCGACGAGGCTCCCGCGGCCAGCGCCTAGCTTCTCGAGTTCGATTCCCTTGGCCTCGACCGCCGCTCGGAGCGCGTCCGCGTCGTCGCAGGTGTCAATGTCGATCCCAGCGTGCTCCAAGATCGTGTCCCGGAGCGTGACGCGCGGCCACTCGCCTGCGAAGTCGATCGTCCGCTCGCCCCGCTTGATCTGGAGCGTGCCGAGGGACTCTTGGATCACCTTCCGGAGCATGGTCTCCGTGAAGGCCATGTTGTCCTCGTAGTTCCAGTAGGACGCGTAGTACTCGAGCATCGTGAAGTCTTGGAGGTGGCTGGCGTCCATGCCCTCGTTGCGGAAGCAGCGCGCGAACTCATAGACCCGGTCGTAGCCGGCCACGATCAACCGCTTGAGGTAGGTCTCAGGCGCGATCCGCATCACGACCGGCATGTTCATTGAGTTGTGGTGACTCAAGAAAGGGCGCGCCAAGGCACCAGAGGCCTGGGTGCAGAGGATCGGCGTCTCGACTTCTTCGAAGCTGTTCTCGTCGAGGTGCGCCCGAATCGCTCGGACCATTCGAGTCCGAAGCCGGAACCGGTCCCGCGAGTCCTGGTTGGTCACGAGGTCGAGGTAGCGCTGGCGCCAGTTCATCTCGAGATCGGTCACGCCCTTGAACTTCTCGGGCGGGCTCTGAAGCGACTTGCCGAGGAAAGTCCAAGCCGTCACGGCGAGGGTCAACTCGCCCTTCTTGGTCCGCGTGATCGAGCCTTCGACCCCGACGAAGTCCCAGAGGTCGATCTTCTTGGAGAACAGCTTGTAGAGCTTGCGGCTCTCCTCCTCGTCCTCGGCCAACCCGCCGCGAGTCAACATCAACTGCATGTCGCCGTCGAGGTCCTGGAGCTTGGCGAAAGTCAGCTTGCCCATGTCGCGCTTGGCGATCAGGCGACCGCAGATCCGCACCACGTCCTTCCAGTCGTCGGGGAGCTCCTTGACCTCGCTCAGGGTGTGCGTCCGCTCGAAACGATCGGGATAAGCGGTGATCCCTGCCTCGCGGAGGTGCTCGAGCTTCTCGATTCGCCGGTCCCGATATTCGTTGGACACGCGGTCCTCCTCGACAGGTCGTCGTCTGGCGCGCGATTGGAACATGCGTCAGGAGGGCCGCCCAGAGCCGGTCCAGGCAACCTCACCCAGCGGCCCACGCGCCCTTACCTGGCCCTGACGCCGACCGTCCTCCGGGCTGTTCGACTCGAGGTGGTTTTTCGGGAGCTCCTTCGGGCCCCCCCTCGCGGAAGCGGCTATCCTAGGCGTCGTATGGCTGGCTCAGAGACCACTAAGGAACCTAGCGCCCAACCAGCGCTCCCTCCTCAAGGCAGCTTCGGCCGGATCGTCCTCGACCTGGGCTTGATGACAGCCGACCAGCTCGAGGAGGCCCTCGCGCTCCAGCGCAAGCGCTCGGAGGGCGGCGACTTCGCTCGCCTCGGTCACATTCTCGTCGAGCGGGGTTACCTCACGCCGGGCGAGGTTCAGCGCGTCCTGGAAGCTCAGAAGATCGTCATTCTGACCTGCGTCGCCTGCAGTGGTCGCTACAACATTCGCGACTACTCGCCGCGCTTCCACTACGAATGCCCGCGCTGCCACCGCGAACTCCGACCAGGCCAAGTCGAGGAGGTGGCGGTCGAGGACCAGCTCCAGTCTCAGCAGGCGATCGAAGGCGGCAAAGGCGCCAAGCTCACACGCGCCGAGGAGACCAACACCGCCAAGATTCGGATGCTCAAGCGTCTGGGCAAATACGAGATCCTCGGTGAGATCGCCCGGGGCGGAATGGGGATCATCTACAAGGTCCGCCAGCCCGAACTCGACCGGATCGTGGCCCTCAAGACCCTCCGCCAGGAGGAAGTCGACAAGGACGACGGGGCGGAGCAGTTCCTCGCCGAGGCCCAGGCCGTGGCGCTCCTCCGCCACCCAAACATCGTGGCGATCCACGAGGTCGGCGAGTTCCGCGGGATTCGCTACTTCACCATGGACTTCATTGAGGGCCTCCCCCTCGACCGAATGCTCAACCGCGAGGCCCTTGAGCCGACTCGCGCCGTCGAAGTCGTGACCGCGATCGCCGACGCGATGCACTACGCCCATAGGCGAGGTGTCGTGCACCGCGACCTCAAGCCCGCCAACATTTTGGTTTCGAGCGAAGACGGGATTCCCTTCCTCGTCGACTTCGGGATCGCCAAGAAGATCCCCGTCGACGGTCCCCGCCAGCTCTACGACGAGGAAGAAGACCTCCTCGGGAGCATTCCCTACATGGCGCCCGAATACGTCGAGGGCTCGGCCTACGACGAGCTGTGCGACCTCTACTCGCTCGGAGTCGTCCTCTACGAAGCGCTGGGAGGCGCCAACGCGCTCCCCTATTACGACGACGACACGCGCCGATTCCTCGAGAAGATCATCTCCATCGAGCGAAAGCCGATCACCGATTGGGTCCCCAACCTCGATCCAGCCCTGGTCGAGATCGTGCACCGAATGGTGTGTCCGCGAGAGCGTCGCTATCCCTCGATGCAGACTGCGGCCCGCGCCCTGCGCCGCTGGCTGCTCACCCGCGACACGCCCAGCCAGGACGCAGACGCCCCCGAGGAGTCGACTCCTCCCCCCGAGCCCGTGCCCCCC
>JAESQQ010000395.1 GCA_016765095.1 Planctomycetota bacterium
CCGGAGCTGAAGCAGTGCCTCAGCACGCTCCCGGATCCAACGCATTCCCGCAGCGTCGAAGCGCTGGGCGACGACGTAACGGACGGCCCCCTCCACGGAACCGCTTCCGATCTCAAGATCCTGCTTCAGGAGGTAGTCGTAGTTCATCATGGACAGTTCGGGCCAGTCTGAACCTGACCGTCGGCGACGAGCTGACCGGGAGCCTCCACTCGCCGAGCCACGCGATCGAGACCCGCGGCGAAGAGGTCTGCGAGGTTCGCCTCGAGGGCGGCGCTGGTGCCCGCCTCGATCGGGACCTCGTCGTGCGTTGGCCGATCTCGCTCCCCGACGTGAGCGCAGGAGTGATCGCTGCGCGCCCGGCGAGCGCGGTTCACGGGGGCGACACCTTCGCGCTCCTGACGGTCGCTCCGCCCACGAGCGGCGGTCAGGCGGTGGCTCGGGACTTGACCTTCCTGATCGACACCAGCGGCTCCATGGGAGGCCGTCCCCTCGACCTGGCGTCCCAAGTCGTGAGCGCCATGATCGAGACCCTGGGCCCAAACGACCGGATCGAGTTGATCGAGTTCGGGAGCTCGCCGAAGCACTTCGCCAGGGCGCCGCTGGCAGCCACGGCCAAGAACAAGAAGGCCGCGATCAAGTGGATGCGAAACCTCCGCGCGAGCGGCTGCACCGAAATGCACCGCGCCGTTCTCGAGGCCCTCGCGCCGCTGCGTGACGACTCCCAACGCCAGGTGATCCTGGTCACCGACGGATATATCGGGTTCGAGCAAGAGATCGTCGCGACGCTCCTGCGTGAGCTCCCCGACGGCGCGCGGCTCCACACGATCGGCGTCGGGAGCAGCGTCAATCGGACCCTGACCCAAGGCGCGGCTCGCGCCGGTCGCGGCACGGAGTTGATCATTGGGCTCGACGAAGATCCCCAAGGCCTCGTGGCCCGGCTCCTCGCCAAGACGACCGCGCCTCTGGTCACCGACATTGTCGTGTCAGGCCCGGGCGTGATCGAGGTCGCTCCGCGCCAACTTCCCGACCTCTACGCTGAGTCGCCAGCGCTCTTCGCGGCGCGGCTCAAGCCTGAGGGTGGGACAGTCGTGGTCTCGGGCCGGACGGCCGCCGGCCGCTTCGAGCAACGGCTCGAGGTCCCCGCGCTCGCCGTGGGTGAGGGCCACCAAGGCGTGGTCGCGCTCTTCGGGCGAGAGAAAGTCGAGGACCTCGAAATGAATCTCAGCGCAGGTGGCGGAGTCGCCGAGCTGAACTCGGCGATCGAGGCGACAGGGATCGACTTCCAGATCTCGACCCGCTTGACCTCTTGGGTGGCCGTCAGCAAGACCGCGACCGTCGCCTCTAGGGAGCGGCCCGAGACGGTCGAGCAGCCCCACGAGCTGCCCCACGGGGTCTCGGCCGAAGGTCTCGGCCTGCGCAAGCCGCAGCAACAAGCGGGAATCGGTGGGAGAGGGTCGCGCCCCGCGCATGCGCCCAGCAGGCGCTCCGCGGCGAAAATGCCTCCCCGCCTGAGATCCAAGCGACGCGCTTCGGACGCCAGGGGCAAGGCGGGGCGCGCGACACCAGCGCCGCAGAAGCCTCAGGAGAAGGAGAAACAGGAATCCGCCCCCGCCCAAGACGAGACCCCCGAGCCGCGGACTCCAACCGTCGAAGTGCCCTCGATCGCGGACGACATGGGCCTGGTCAAGACCGACTCGGACCTGGTGGAAGTCGGCTCCGACGACTCAATGGAGCTCGAGGCCTCCGAGCTCATGGACGATCTCATTGGCGGGGACGACGAGGCGTCGATCGACTATGACCCCTACTCGGAGCTTGGCCGCCTCGAGCAAGCCCCCCCGGGAAGTCTCAGCCTGACTGGGTGTGGGGCTTTCGTTGTCAGCCCCAGCAACCCGCTCCCCGCGGACATGGTGAAGTGGACACGGGAGGCTGGGACCCGCGCCAGGGCAGCCCCGCGCCAGGGCAGCGTCGGGCGAGCGCGCCGCTGGTCCCTGGTCGTGATCCTGTTCATGATCCTGGCCCTGATCGCGGCCTGGATCCTCGGAGCCTTCGACGGGGCGCCGAGCGCGCCCACGAAGCCGAGCGCGACGCCCATGCAAAGCTCCACGTCACCAGGGGTTGGTGGTAAGTGAGCGCGGATCTCGACGTTTACCTGGCGGGAATTCGTGCGGGCGACGCTCAGGCCTTTGGGGCCTGGCTCGCTCAGGCGGAGCCGTCGTTGCGGCGAGGACTTCGGTCCTTTGCTCGCCAGGTAGACGTCGAGGCCGTCTTGCAGGAGGCGCTCCTCCGCACGTGGCAAGTCGTCCCCCGCTTCGAGGCGGACGGCAAGCCCAACGGGCTAATCCGCCTCGCGCAGCGGATCGCCTGGAATCTCTCGGTCAGCGAGGTCCGCCGCGCAAAGCGTCACCCAACGACCGATCCAGAGCTGCTCGAGGCTGGCCTCGACGAGGCTCAGCGCTACGAGCCGCATCTGCCAGATCCACTCCTCCGCGAAGCGATCGCGCAGTGCCGCGAGAAGCTCCCGCCCCAGCCGCAACGCGCCCTCGAGGTCCGCCTCGAGGGCGAAGGTGGTGTGCCCGACGCGACGCTGGCTGAGCGCCTCGGCATGCGGAAGAACACCTTCCTCCAGAACATTGCGCGGGCCCGCAAGCTCCTCTTGGAGTGCCTCGAGCGGGCGGGCGTCAACCTCCAGACGGAGTTGGCATGAGCGACGCCGACGAGGGAACCCTGATCGAGGAGGTCGTCGGCGCGTTCCGCCCCAGGGACCCGCGGAGTCTGGTCCCCCTCCCCGCCTGGCACGACCTCAGTCCAGTCGGCCGCGAGCAGGCCTACGAGCAAAGCGTGACGATGAGGGCGATCGAGGCCGCCCTCGACCCGAACGGTTACTCGGCGACGGTCCGAGCGGTGCTCGGTCGAATCCAGGGCGCCTAACGGATCGCTTCCACGAAGAGCGACATGTTGGGGCGCGTCGAGTCAAAGCGAGTCTCGGTCAGGGGTGGGAAGAGCGACTGACCTGCGCTGGAGCGGTCGGCGTGCTCGAACCCCGCCGACCGCAGGCACGCGAGGACCTTGTTGGCGTGCCACCAGTTGATGTGATCTCCGGGCCGCTGGGGGTCGAACTTCAGGCCCTCGATCAGCCGGTCTAGGAGCTCCTCGCGCCCAAGCGACTTGAACCAGCCTTCGACCTCCTCGGGCGCGTGCGGCTCGCTCGCGTGCACGTAATGCCGCGAGCGAGGGGTCGCGACCTCGCGAATGAGGAAATCGAGGAGCGTCACGGGCCCCAAGCCACCGCTCGTGCTGTGGGGGCCGCTGTACCACTCCTCGCGCCAGGCCCACCAGCTGCGTCGCTGGTGCTGAACGCTCCGATAGAGCAGCGCTGCGTCCGGACAGGTGACGCGCAGGCCGCCGCCCGGCTTGAGGACCCGGCGGGCCTCGCGGAACAGGTTCAGGACCGCTTCGTCGGGGACATGCTCGATCGTGTGGCTCGTGTAGATCAGCTCAATGCTGGCGTCCTCGAAGGGGAGCGGAGCGAGCGCGGTCAAGTCGTATTCGACGATCGCCTCGCGCTTCTGGTGGTCTCGATACCACTCCGAGCCGAAGTCGAGGTTGGTCCAGTAGGGGTGAGCGAACGCCCCCGCGCCGACGTTTAGGAAGGGACGCCGCTCGAGGGTCGAGGGCTCGTAGTCGGTGTAGAGCGCGCGCTCGTCGGGGGCCGCGGCCCTCTGGACCGAGATCCCGGCCCGCTGAAGGGCTCCCTTGATCCCGCGCTTGAGCGTCTCCTTAGGCTTCACGGGCACCTGAACTCGGGAATCTCTCACGGTTGGACGTGCCCCGCCGAAGTCGAGTCTACGACACCGGCCGTCGAGCGCGCTCGAGGCGCCGGCGAGGCTGAGTAACCCCGACGAGTTCAGGAGATCGCGCCCGCGAACGACTTTGCCCATGGCGTTGCGCGGTAGCGCGCTGAGCGGGATCACCTGCTTGGGTTGCTGTAGCGCGCGAAGGCCCCTGGAAGAACAATGGAGCGAAAGGGTTGGCGTCTAGGTGCTCGCGAGGAAAGCTCCGGCGAGGCTGGCGAGCACGTCTGGAGAGGCGGAGGATCTCGAACGCCGAGCGGGCCGAGGCGGCCCAGACTCAGGAGACGCCCATGTCCGAGGAGACTTTCCACTTCAGCACCGAAGTTCGAGTTCGACTCCCCGAGACCGACGCCATGGGGATCGTGTTCCATGGCAACTACTTCACTTTCCTCGAAGTCGGCCGCGTCGATTACCTCCGCAACCTCGGCCTCAGCGAGGGAGTCCGCCCGATCAAGGCCTTTGAGAACGTCGTCGTCAGCGCCCACCTCGACTTCCGCTCACCCGCCCGCCTCGACGAGCGCCTCGTGATCGACGTCCGAACCCGCGAGATTCGCCGCTCGAGCTTCACGTTCGCATTCCGGATCCGTCACAAGAAGACGAACAAAGTCGTGGCCGAAGGCTACACGACCCACTGCGCGGTCGACGACGCCATGTCGCCCATGCCGGTTCCAGCAGAGTTCCGCGAGCAGATCGCGCAGTATGAAGGCTGGCCGAGCGAGGGTTAGCGAAGAGAGATCGTCTGTCTCGCCGGGACAGACGTCGGGCGGGGGTAAACCCCGCACCCTACAGATCGCACCCTGCCGACCCTTCAACCGGGCCCTCCCGGCCGGATCCCAACACGCTCTGCGTAGGGGCGGGGTTTACGCCCGCCCGCCCCGAGGCCGCGCCAGTCGGCCTCTTGGGAGGCTCGACATCTTGGCGAACTTGGCGCTCTTGGCGGTGATTCTTCGCCTCACACCTCCGCGGTGCCTCTCCGAAACAGACTCCAACTCAGGCCGGCGGGACACCCTCGTAGTGGAGTTCGAGTCGTCTCGGGACTCGATCCCTGAACCCGTCCGCGGCCCCGAGTAGGAGCCCAAAGAACGTGCCCATCACCCAGCAGGCCGGAAACGCACAGAGAAAGAGGCCAAACACCATCTCCACCGAATTGGCAGGCGACATGAAGGCCAACGCGGCGAAGGGCATCGAGATCATCATGAGGGCGTTTCCGCAGGCGAAGGCCTTGAGACGGTCCAGGCCTCCGCCGAGCACACGCACCGGCAGGACACCCGCTGCCAGGCAAAACGGCGCCCAGTGAACTCCGATCGCCCAGACCTCGGCTTTGTTCAGCGCTGCGGCGACGTGCACCCACCCCAGACCGCCCTCGCTGAGCGCGTTAGCGTGGGCCACCCACGCGACCCCAATCGCGACCGACACAGCCGCCGTGATCACCCCGAACCCGAGCGCACGCCACACTCGCCTCCGCAACCAGACCTCCGCCAAGGTTGGCGGGAGGACGGCCAGGGCCAACCCAAACCCGAGTAGCCCGGCGGTCAACGCCTCCATCATGATCACTAGCATGAAGGGCAACAGAACCACGAGCCCCAACAGGAAACGCGGCGCCGCGAGCCGGATCAGCTCTCGGGCGAAGCCGAGGGCCGGCAACTCGCGCTGAAACCGACTCCAAGCCCCAGTGGTAAAGCCAGCCGCATCGATCGCGACGAACCCGATCGAACGGGCGGCAAAGAGAGCTGGGCTGTCTGGGGACGGGATCCAGAGATTGCTCCGATCGCAGCCAGCCCGCGCCATGTCCTCGCACGCCCCCGCCAAGAGTTCCTCGAAGAGCCCAGCCTCCCAAGCGCCCGGCTCAACGGCGAGGGCGACGATCAAGCCCGACGCGCGCGGATCCTCGAGGCTGCGCCGCCACCCCACCACTCCCCGCAGCGCGCCGTCGACGTGCAGCACGAGCAGGCCGCCACTCTGTGGGGAATAGGGGGAGAGCTGGCGAAGCGCTTGCTCGCTGATCTCGCGAGCCGGAGGCGCCTCCTCGACAGCTCCTCCTCTCACCGCCTCCCCGTAGCGTGCGATCAGGGCCATGGCTGCCTTGTGATCGGCGGTCCAGGCCCCACGGAGCGTAGCCTTCACGCTCCCCTACTCGCCGCTCGGAATCCGAATCGCCGCCAGGAGCGCCTCGCGGCCTCCGCTGGCCTCGAGATCCTCCAGGTAGTCCGCCGGTGACATTTCGCGTTCCAGGCGGGCCGCGATCGCGCTGAGGGCCTCGCTCGCGAGCGGCCCTTCTCGGCCGGCCGCGCGAAGGCGTTCGACCCCAGCCTGGGCATAGCCCACCAAGTCGCGCGCCACGTCGAGGACCGCCTCCTTCCCCCAAGGGGCTGCCAGCCCCTCACGCGGCACGGCGTCATGGGCTGCGATCAGCTCAGCCTGGGGGAGCGCACCCAGCCGCTCGAGCGCGGCCGCGCGCGCGGTGTCGTCGTAGGCCAACCCGACCCAGAACGCAGGGACCTCGGCCACCGCCCGCTCGTGGTTGTCGCCTGGGACCACCCCGTCGGTCGAGCGGAGCTCGATCAGGCCGGGCTTGAGCCGGGCGTCGGTGAACACCGAGCCGTTGTGATTCCAAAGGTCGGTCTCGCTGACCGCGTCTCCGTCCCCCCAGACGCCTGCGGCGAGAACGTCCGCGAAGCTGGCGCCCTTCATGGCGAGGTAGTCGTCCCCACGAACCCGGAACATCATGGGCGAGGCCAGGACGTGCGCCGAGTAAGCCTCGAGCGCGGCCTGCGCCGACTGAGGCTCTGTGAGCGTCGGGATCAAGCCCTGACGAGACGGATCGGTGAACCGCCAGGCCTCCCCGCGGAAGCTCTGAAACGCTCCTTCGTCTGCGCCGTAGTGCCAAGGTGACGCCGCGAAGATCGCGGTCGCGAGGGGCGCCGCGCGGAACGCGAGCCGGAGCAGCTCCTCTGCGTTTTCGGGGCTCGAGTAGTCGAGCGAGACCTGGACGGAGAGGGTCCGCTTCATCATGGTGTGAGCGAGCCGTCCCGCCGGGCCCAAGCTCGCGAACCAGTCCCGCATGATCGCGTAGCGACTCTTCGGCATCCAGTTGACGTCCTCGAGGGAAGCTGGCTGCAAGCCTCCGCCGACGAGCTGCATGTCGTGGGCCGCGGCCGCCCGCACCATGGCGTTCAGTTTCAGCACAGCACCCGCCGCCGCGACGCTCACGTTCTCAGCGGGGCCGTCGGAGAGTTCGACTTGGCCGCCCGGCTCGAGGGTCACGCTGTCGCCGCCCGAGCCGGTCAAGGCTACGAGGTGCTCGCCCTCGAACACGCCCGTCCAAACACCAGGCGCGTCGCTCTGGATCTGCTCCAAGAGCGCGCGGACTTGCTCGTAGGCGACCGGACGTCCGGTAGCGTCGAGGAGACCGAGCTCAATCTCGAGGCCGACTTGAGGCGCCTTGGGCTGACCCTTCGCAGCGAGAACCGCTGCCAACTCAACCGCGTTGCGAGGCAGAGCGGTCACTTATCCCCCGACCTTCGCGAGCAGGTCCGCGACGGTCTCGAACTTCGCGGCCTCCATTTCGTCGATCTCAATATCGAACTCCTCCTCGATCGTGGAGAGGAGGTCGAGGGCCTGGGTCGAGTCGAGCTCGAGGTCGTCCTTGAGCTTCTGCTCGAGAGAGAGCTCCGTGATCGGGCGCTCGGCCACCTGGGCCAGGATCTCGAACAGCTTCTGCCGCTTGTCGCTCATGAGCTCTCCTTTGGGGTCGCGTTCTCGTCCCGGCTCCGCCAGAGGACGTCGAGCCCTCCTTCGAGATACAGGACCTTGACTCTTCCGCGCATGACTTTCCCACTGCTCGTCTTGGGGAGACAGCCTCGCCGTACGAACACCAGCTCGTGAAGCGGGGCAATGTCGGTGGCCGCTTGGCCTTTGACGGCGTCGATCACGGACTGCTCAGGCGCAGTCTTGGTCTCCACGATCAGGACGGGGACCTCGCGGGTCCCGACTTCGAGGCTGAACGCCGCCGCGCGCCCACCGTCCATGTCGACGTGCTGCTCGGCGACCCACTCCAGCTCGTGGGGGGCCACGTTGGCGCCGTCCAGAATGATCAGGTCCTTGAGGCGACCCGTGACGTAGAGGTCGCCCTCGTGGAGGTAGCCCAGGTCCCCCGAGTAGAACCGCCCCTCGCGCAGCGCCTCGGCCGTGGCCGCCTCGTCCATGAAGTAGCCCGCAAAGACCGAGCTCCCGATCACGACGATCTCCCCCTCGACCCGGTCCTCGACAAGCTCTCCCGCCTCGGAGTCGCGGATCTCGATCTCGAGGCCCTCGATCTTGCTCCCACAGGAGACGCGCCCCTCGTGGAGCACGGGCTCGCGGGCGGAGTGGGTGAAGGTCACGGCGAGAGTCGTCTCGGCCATGCCGTAGCAAGGCGAGAGAGTCGTGGTCGGGAACCCATAAGGCCCAAAGCGCTCTTGGAAGGCGGTCAGGGTGCCGGGGCGGACCATTTCGGCCCCGACGCCAGCCAACCTCCAGGGGGAGAGGTCGAGGCCCTTGAGCTTGTCGGGACGGATCCGATCAACGCACCACTGGTAGCCGAAGTTGGGGGCGCAGTTGACCGCCTTGCCCGGGACCTCCGAGATCGCCGTCAACCAGCGCAGGGGGCTGCCCACGAAAGTCTCGGGGCGCATCAGCCCGAGCGAGGCGCCGTGGAAGAAGGCCGTGAACGCGATCCCGACCAACCCCATGTCGTGATAAAGCGGCAGCCAGCCGAGGAAGGTGTCGCGGGTCGCGTCGCCGGTCCCGCCCACGAAGATCCCGCGCGAGTTCGCGGCGAGGTTGGCGTGAGTGATCGCGACCGCCTTGGGGAGGGAGGTCGAACCGCTCGTGAGCTGGACGTAGCAGAGCGAGTTAGGGTCGACGGCGTCAAGCGGGGCCTGTTGAGTCAAGTCCAGCGTCGGCGGCGTCCAGGCCGGGCGCTCAAGGGACTCGGCCACGTCGGGAGTCGTCACCAAGTGCCCTCCGGGGAAGCGGTCCGAGAGGTAGCTCAGGCGGCGCTGGAAGGCGTCGAGGCCGCCGATCGCGCGCGGGAGGGCCACGTTGCAGGGGAGCGCATGCACGAGGCTCGCGCCGAGGAAGGCCTCGATCAGCTCGTGGCCCGTCGGCAGGCAGAGGTAGACGACCTCGCCGGGCTTCACCCCCTGGGACAGGAACCAGGCTCCCCAGGCTCGCGCGCGCCCGACGACTTCAGCGTAGGGCCGGCGATCGAGGTTCTTTCCCCGTCGGTCGTAGATCCCGAGACCTGCGCCGCCGGTCGGAGCGGGGTGAGTCCCGTCCTCGAGAGCTCGCATGGCCTCGATCAAGGTTGGCGGCGTGTAAGTCGTGGCCACGACCCCTCCAAGAGTGCTCGGGGCGCGAATCGTACCAGCAGAAGATGCGATCCGCCTCCCGCAAGGAACGTTGAAGCACCGCAAGGAGTTCCCGCGCGCATAATGCCGCCCCATGTCAGCCGAAACTCCAATTCGAGGAGGCTTCCTAGCCCGCGCAATCGCTCGGACACCGGGCCGAGTCGTGATCCTGGCCCTCCTGGTGGTCGGCGCCGCGGGGGCCCTCGCCTGGAACCGGCTCGGGATCGAAACCGACCGAATGGCGCTGATTGGGGACCAGCACGACTACAACCGCGTGTTCCGCGAGCTACGAACCGAGTTCGGTGACCTAGACGCCATGATCGTCCTCGTGGGCGGAGAGCGAGCTGCGGCCCGAGCAGCCGCCTCCAGCCTGACGACTTCCCTCGCGGCTGACCCCGAGCGATTCCCGCGAGTCTTTTGGCGCGTGCCCCCCGACGCCCTGGGCGGGAAGGCGCTCCTGTTCGTCGACCGGCTCGCCCTCGCCGAGATCGAGGCCCGGCTCGAAGCGGGACAGCCCGCGCTCGTCGCCCTCCGCCAGGGGGGGCTGGGCCCCTTCTACAGCCAACTCGCCCAGCGGATCCGCGCCTTGGGGCGCGGCGAAGCGCAGCCCAGTTCGGCGCCGACTTTCCTACCGAGCTTCCTGAGCGCGCTCGAAGGCGCCCTCGAAGGGCGCCCAGCCGGGTCCCCGCCCTGGGAGGCCTGGATCCCGCCGAGCGCCCTCGCGGGCCGCGACGGCCACACCTGGACCGAGGACGGACGCCTGGTGGTCCTCGTCCAGCCCCCGCCGGGCAGGGGCGAGGAGTCCGTAGCCTCGCTCCGCGAGATCCTGGCGGAGGTCGGCGCAGCCCACCCCACGATCTCGCTCGCGTTGACCGGTGAGCCGGTCCTCGAGGCAGACGAACTGATCACGTTCCGGGCGGACGCGACGCGCGCGACGCTGCTCTCGCTCCTGGGGGTGACGGTCTTGCTGTGGTTCGCCATGCGCCGCTTGCTCGGTCCGCTGCTCGCGGTGGCCTCAGTCACTGCAGCCGTCGTCACGACCCTCGGAGCGGCTTCGATCTGGCCCGGTCACTTGAACTTGATCTCGCTCGCGCTCTGCGCGCTCATGCTCGGGCTCGGGATCGACTTCGCGATCCACTGGACCAGCCGCTACGACGACGCTCGCGAGCAAGGGGCCCGCGGCGACGAGGCGCTGGCTCGTGCGACGTCTGGGAGCGGGCGCGCGATCGTGGCGGGCGCGCTCACGACCGCGCTC
>JAESQQ010000396.1 GCA_016765095.1 Planctomycetota bacterium
CCAGGGGGGGTGCCAGCGGGGGTGGCAGGAGTCGTCCCAGGGAGAGTCGTCGCCGGCGGCTCAGCTCCGCATGCGGAGACCAAGAGCGCGACGCTCACCAGGGATAGAGTTCGGAGCCACCAAGCCACGGAGGTCTGAGCGCAACCGACGCCCCGAACCTCAAGTCCTTGGATCACCCGGTGTTAGATGGTCCTGTGACATTCGGTTTCCCGTCTTTCGGCGCGAATGTGTCCAGTTGGCGACGTCAACCTAGGCGACTCCCTGGGAAGGAGTTAGGAGGGGCTAGGAGCCTCGGGCGGCGCCAGAGCCTCGCCTGCACCTACGCCGTAGCGAGCGGCGGCGAAGGCCTCGATCGCGTCGACGACTTCGCTTCGCTCGAGGATCAGCCCCTCCGGCCAGATGCAGATCTGGAGCCGAAGGGCTTGGGCGAGGAGAGTCTCGCTCGGAGCCCGAGAGAGGCCATGGGGGCTGAGCAAGCCTTCGCGGGCGAGATAGCTCTGGCGGACCTGTTCGACGCCGGGCGCGAGGGTCCGCTCGCCAGCGAGGGGGGCGGGCGGCACTCGCCGTCTACGTCGCCAGAGGACAAAAGCGACCCCGAGGCTCAGCAGGATCGCCACGCGCCACCAAGCCGCAAACACCCAGCTGAGCAGGTCGCGCACGAGACCGACCGCATGGGCTGGCAGCTCGCGCCAAGGGATCGCTTTGAAGCGGGTCCACTTCCCCTGCAGCCATTCGGTCAGCGACTCCATCCAGGTGGCCTTGCCGACCTGGGGAATCGCGCTCCCCGGCGTGAACTCCGCCTCCCGCCAACCGAGGGCGGGGTGATAAACCTCGACCCAAGCATGGGCCATTCGGTTTCTCGCGATCCAAAGCTCCTTGTCGTATTCGTTCTGCTCAATGCAGACGAACCCAGTCACGTAGCGCGTCTTGAAGCCCAGCCGACGGAGAATCAGGGCCCCGCTCGAGGCGAAGAGCTCGCAGTGCCCGTGGTCCTTGACCCGCAAGAACTGAGTCAGGGGATCGCTCCCCTCCTCGAACTGGATCCCGAACTTGTATTGGTAGCGGCGGTCGAAGTGGCGAGCGAGTCGCCCGACGACTTTGTCGAGTCGCAGCGGGGCCCCTGCTTCGTCTCGGAGCTTAGCCGCCGCGATGTGCTCGTCGAGGGCCGCGAGCAGCTCGGGATCTTCGGGCAACTCCAGATAGGCGTCTCTGCCGGCCTCCCGGTGGACCGGAGCTGGGCTCGTCCAGACCCGATATCCGTCGGCGCTCGACTCCTGGGTGGAGTGGAGGACACCGCCCGCGTGGAGGATCACCTTGGCGCTCGGACCCTCGACGGCCTGGGTCAGGAGGGGCGTAAACAGGATCGCCTCGTAGCGCGCTGCTGGGCGAACCGTGAGGTCCGGGGCCTGCTCCGGGGCCGGCTCCCCGCGCCCCGGGATCGTCCAGCGACCGAAGTCGTCGGTCTCGGCAGGCACTCCTGCCTGATTCTTGCCGACGTCCCAGCCGCGACCGGTGTAGCGGAGGAAGACGCGGCCCTTGAGCAGCCCCGGCCGATCCTTGGAGATGACCTCGAGCGCGACCCCACGCCCTCCGCCGATCCCCTGCTCGGCCAGGACGTCTCCGAGTTCGGCCTGGCCGCTGAACCCGCCGCTGGCCCGCAGCCGTAGCCCGCGAGCCATTTTGACGTAGAGACTGCTCAGCTTCTGGTAGTTCTCGCGCGTCGTGTAGGCCGCGCCCTCGCTGAGGCCAATTGAGAGCGCCAGGACCACGGCCAGGAGTCCCCACCGGACGGCGCGTCCGCGCGCGGGCGGCCCGGGACGGTGGGGGAGGGCCGCGCGGAACCCGACTAGGGCCAGACTCCCGAACAGGAACACGACCCCGGCATAGAACATGCGCGGGGAGACGACCTCGGCCAGGCCAGGCAAGGCGCGCTTCCAGCTCGCCTGCTTGGCGATCCAGTTGGGGAACCCACCGCCCGTGAAGCAGAGGGCCGCGATTCCGAACATGAGCCCCCAAGGGATTCGGCCCCGAACGCTGCGCGGTGCGAACAGGGCCAGGGCTCCACAGCTCAGGCAAGTGTGGGCCGCGAAGAAGGTCCCGTGAAAGCGCGTCCCACCCAGACCGGACAAGATCGTCGAGAGCGACTGCTGCCAGAGGAGGAAGACCCCCCCCAACGCTGCATAGGCGAGCAGATGCGCGGATCGCCGGAGCGTGTCGGGGAGGAACACGGTCACAATCAGGGCCAGCGAGACCGGAACAACGGTCAGGGGTCGCTGGCTGCCTAAGGCCAAGACCAAAGCCACCAAGAGCAGGGCGAGCGCCGCGGCCACGCCGGCGGGTTCGAAGCGGGAGGGGGGAGCCTGTTCGCTCATAGGCTCCCCACGCCAGCTTCGACTTCGGCCGGGGTGAAGATCCGGACCGGACCACTCCCGGTCGTGAAGCCGGCGGGGTCGAGGCTTGGGTCCCCGTCGCGGACGAGCAAGACCACGATCTGGACGCCAGAGTCTTGGAGCATTCGGGCGAAGTCGCGGCGGGTCTCGTCCCAGTCCAAGAACACCAAGATCGCAGTGCTGATCTGCGCGATCGACTCCGCGACCGAGGGCCCGAGCTTGGGGAAGGGGTCTTCTGGGCAGTGCTCAATGCAGGCCAGGACGTCGAGGATGTCGTCTAGGAACGCGAGGTGGCGACCGGCTTGGAAGTGGTAGAGATCCGGGCCGGCGGCGAACAGGTCGATCACGTATTCCTGGCGGCTGAGCGCGTCTGCGACCGAGGCCGCGAGGCTGATCGCAGCCTCGAGCGCGCGAACCTTGGCGGCGCCCGGATTCTTGCTCCCGCTGAAGGTGTCGACGGCGAGTGCTATGCGCGTCAGGTATTCCTGCTGGAACTCGCGCACGACGGGCTTCCCGACGCGCGCCCAGGCCATGTGGTGAATGTTGCGGAGCCGGTCGCCCGGGCGGTATTCCCGGTTGCCGACGAACTCCATGCTCTCGCCGACGTTACTGACGAGCTCCATTCCGCCCGGCTGGTGACGCATTCCAGCGGGAATTCGGATCGCGTCGAGGGGCACGAAGCTGGGGGTCACGAGCAAGCGCACGGGGGTCTTGGCCGAGCGGCTGTTGAGGTAGAGCCCGAAGGGAAAGGCCGAGAGGACCGTGGGGCCTGTGAGCTCGTAGGCGCCGCGCCGAGACGGACGAAAGGGTGCGCTGAGCACGACTTCCTCGCCTGGGAGCAGGCAAGCGTGGAGGGGGACCTCGAGCGGGAGTTCGAACCGCGGCGGCTTGGCCTCCTCACGGATCGTGAGGTCATAAGCCGGCCAGCGACCGACGTTCTTGACACTGGCTCGAGCTTGGATCGTGGCGCCCGCAGCGCAGCGGAGGCCGGTCAGGCGCTGGACCTCGAACCGGGGCAGGAGGAAGCGCCCCACGACGCCGTCCACGGCCGCAATCGAGAACAAGAAGAAGGTTGTGTAGTAAAGCGAGTAGGGGAGCGTGTAGCCGGCCCCGACGAGAGCTATCGGGCCCAAGAAGAGCAGGAGCAACCGACCAGCCGGGGTCCAGGTGTGCAAGATCCGTGTCCCCATGCGACGGATCAGCGAGACCTCGGGGAGGCTGCGCAGGAGGCGCGGGAGCGGCCTTGGCTCGAAGGTCGAAGCGGGGCTCGCCGAGTCCGAACTCGAAGCGGGGGTCTCGCTGGAATCGCTCACGCTGCGCCCCGCGAGAACGGGTCACGCCTGAGAGGCGCTCTGATCGCTATCTGCTCGCCCGAACGCACCGAGCCTAGACCGGCACCGGCACGCGGTCGAGGATCTCGTCCACGACGCCTCGCTTGGTCACGCCCGAATACTTCGCCTTGGTCTCGAGCCCGAGGCGATGCGAGAGCACGACGCCGGCCACCGCCTTGACGTCGTCTGGCTGGACTGCGTCGCGCCCCTTAACGGCCGCGTGGCCTTGAGCGCAGCGATAGAGCGCGATTCCTCCCCGCGGAGAGGCGCCGAGCTTGAGCCGCGGCTCGCTGCGAGTCGCCTCGACCAAGGACACTATGTAGCGCGAAATGTCGACGTCGACGTGCAGCTTTGCGACTCGTGCTCGCTCGGCTCGGGCCGCGTCTAGGTCGCCCACGGGTGCGACTTCGTCGACCGGAGCTGTGCCGCTCAGGCTTTGGAGGATCTCGATCTCCTGATCCCTGGGCGGATAGCCGAGCGAGAGCTCCATAGCGAAGCGATCGAGCTGCGCCTCGGGGAGGGGGTAGGTTCCGTGCGATTCGACGGGGTTTTGGGTCGCGATCACCCAGAAAGGCTGCTCGAGCATTCGCGTCTCGCCTTCAATGCTGACCTGTCCCTCCGCCATGGCCTCGAGGAGCGCCGATTGGGTCCGCGGACTGGCTCGGTTGATCTCGTCCGCCAGGAGGACGTTGCAGAACACGGGACCTGGCCGCCAGTCGAAGGTCCCCTCCTTCTGGTTGTAGATCGAACCACCGGTCACGTCGGCGGGCAGAAGGTCGGGGGTGAACTGAATCCGGTGAAAGACGCCAGAGATCGAGGCTGCGAATGCCTTGGCGAGGGTCGTCTTCCCGGTCCCCGGGACGTCGGTCAAGAGCACGTTCCCTCCCCCGAGGAAGGCTGCAATGACGAGGTCCGTTTCGTCTGGCTTGCCGCGGATCACGCGACGCAGATTGGTTTGGAGGTTCTGGATAAACTCGCTCATGGACGCTCCCGGACGCGGATTGTGCCCGCAGAGAACGGTTCTCTCAACGAGGTCTGGGCGAGATTGCGGCCCGCTCACTTCCGTTCGGTGACCTGCGGCCACCACGCCTCGCCAGCCACGACCGCCTCGACGACGTCGGCGCGATACCAGGGGAATCCCAGGTTGTTCCGAGTCCGAAGAGCGATGGCGTAGGCCGCGAGCTGATCGTGGGGTGACTCACCGCGGAGGGCGCGCAAGTGCGCCGAGATCGCGAACGCCTCAGCCGGGAGCCGCCCGGCCTCGGAGTCGAGCAAGAGCCTCTCGAGCTGCGCTGTGGCGCGTTCGATCTCGCCCGTCGCCATCTTGATCTGAATCGAGAGCAGCTTGATCCGGGAAATCGTCTCCGCGTCTTCGTCCCGCGAGGCTCGGACTCGACCCTTGTATTCCTCGAGCTTCTCGCGACTCGGCTGGGCGGAGTCGCCCGGACGCAGCTCGAGGAGCGCTAACACGACGCCCCAGCGCCCAACCCGGCGCTCATGAAAATCTGGGTAACGGTCCGCCGCGACTAAAGCCGCGCGCGCTCTGGCGACAGCCTCGCGTTCGGGAGGCCTGCTCCCCTTTCCATACGCGACGGCGGCCAAGCGGCGGACGCGGCGCAGGTGCAGCCGTCGAATCACCGAGCGCGCGAGGGGCTGGGTGTGAGCGCGGAGCACTCGCTGCGCGAGCTGCTCCGCGCGCTGGAAGTCGGGTTCGTCGAGTTGAGCGAGCTCTGCCACCAGGACGCGATCGAAGGCGTCGACCTCGGGGCTCGAGAGGAGGTGGACGCGAACTGCTTGGTAAAGAGCTGCTCGCTGGACGTCCGCTGGCTTGTCCCAGCCGTTGGTGAAGTGCCACTGGATCAGCCTGGCGCGCAGGCGGGAGGCCTGGCTGCCGTCAATGGAGACGACCTCGTTCACGAACCTGTCCTTGTCTTCACGTGAGTATTTCCCCCGCGAGGTCACCGAGAGATAAATCGCGGTGCGAGCCAAGACGGTCTGGGCCGAAGCGAGGAGGTGCTCCCGCAGGGGACGGGGGAGGTCCCTCGAGAGAGTCTGGGTCCCGCTGAGCACAGCCTCTTGATCTTCCGCGCCCGGAATCTTCGCGCCGCTCGCCCAGTTCCTCCCCCGGTCGAGGAATCGAGACCACTGCTGCGCGTAGTCCCGAACACGCGAATCGAATCGGACGGCGAACACGAGATCGGATCGGGTTGCGTCCCGTCTCCCGACGCTGGCGTGGACTCGGAGCCGGGCGTAGACCCGCAGGGTTGATTGGTGAGGCTTGCGGGGGATCCCCTTGAGGAATCGAGCGAGGTCGTCAGGGTCCTCTGCTGCGGCCAAGGTCCAGACCCGCTCCCTCTGAGCGGCGCTCCAGGAGTCCAACCCAAGCAGCGTCGCTAGCTCCTCCCGAGGGGACTCACTGGGCGACGCGGCTGGCGCTAGGGGCGTCGCCGTGGGTGACCGAGAGGGGAGGTGACTCGGTTCGAGCGGGAGCCCTTGGCTGGCCCAGAGACCAAGCAGGACGAGCGGAATCGCGACGGCCAAGGCCCAGAGCCCCGCTCTGGCCCTTCCTGGCTGCTGAGCCGCTGGCGCAGGTCCAGGAAAGCACATCTGCACGAGGGCGGTTGCGCTGGAGGGGCGATCCCCGATCTCCTTGGAGAGCCCGGCCAAGATCCCGGCCTGGAAGGCGTCTGAGAGCTCGGGGCGGAGCTTCCTCGGGGAAGGCGGCGGCTCCTCCATGACCGCCATCAGCGTCTGAATCACACCGGCTTCTGCGAAGGGAGGCTGACCCGTCGCGGCGGCGAAGAGTGTCGTGGCCATCCCATAGACGTCGCACGCCGACGAGACGCGGCTCGAGTCCCGCGCCTGCTCAGGGGCCATGAACCCAGGGGTCCCGAGCAGGTCACCGGTCCGCGTCAGGGTTTGGGCACCCGGGAGGCGGGCGAGCCCAAAGTCTGCCAGGAGCACTCGACCCTCGTCGCTTAGGAGCACGTTCGCCGGCTTGAGGTCGCGGTGGAGCACTCCCGCGTTGTGGAGCGCCTCGAGGCCAGCCGCGAGCTGCTCTGCGAGGGGGCGAAGCTCCTCGAGCGGGAGCGGACCCTGGGCGACTCGATCTTGGAGGGAGCCCCCCGAGACGAGCTCCAATGCGATGTAGGGGTGAGCTCCCTCCACCTCGAACCCGAGGGTCCGGACGAGATTGGGGTGCTCAAGCTGAAGGGCCTGAGCCTCTCGCCGAAAGCGTTCACGATCGTCGGGGTCTGCGAGAGGGACCAGGAGTTTGAGCGCGACCCGCTCCCGGGTGCGCTCGTCTTCTGCTTCGAAGACCGCCCCCATTCCTCCCCGACCCAAGAGCCGCAGGACACGGTAGGGCCCGATCCGCCTCTCCGCCTCTCCGCCGGTCGGATCCCGCTCGTCGGGCCTCGCAGCGGACAGGTCCAGCTCGCCCAGCTCAGCCAGGAGCTCGTCGATCTGATCAGGAGCGACGTGTCCTCGGTCGACGAGCAGCCAGGATAGCTGGAGGTCGAGGTCGTCGGTCCGATCCGAGCGCGCCTCCCCCAACAAGGCGAGCAGCTTCTCCTTGGGGACGAGGCGACGTGCGTGCAAGCGACGGGCGAGGGCCGTGTCGAGGCCGTCGCTCACCGATAGCGCTCGAGGATCTGCGCGGCCTGAGCTCCGTAGCCGCCGCCAAACAAGGTGTAGTGATTCAACACGTGATACAGGGTGTAGAGCTCCTGCCGCTCGCGCCAGCCGGGCGCGAGGGGGAAGGCCTCCCGATAGGCCGCGAACACACGCTCAGAGAATCCGCCGAACAGGACCATCATTCCGAGCTCGGCCTCTCGGTGCCCGAAGTAGGCCGCCGGATCGATCAGCCCTGGGCGCCCGTCTGGGGCCACATGCAGGTTGCCTGACCAGAGGTCACCGTGGATCAGAGCGCTCGGCTCAGGCGGCCCCAGGAGCGCCACGATCCGCTCGCAGACGCGCTCTCCGTCCGCGATCGCCTCGCGACCCAAGCCTCGGGACTCCGCCAGCCGGAGCTGGTGCCTCAGGCGACGCTCCGCGTAGAACTCGGGCCAACTCGCCAACCAACCGTTGGGCTGGGGAGTGGCGCCACAGTAGCCCTCGCCTGAGAACCCGAAGCCTCGCGCGTCGCTGGTGCGGTGGAGCGCCGCCAGACCTCGGCCGAGCGCCTCGTCGAAGTCTGCTCGCCGGCGCCCTTGGGCGAGATACTCCAGGATCAGGAACGAGCGACCCGGGCCCCCGTCGTCGTGGGCCACGACCTGAGGCACGACCAACTCGCTCTCGCTCTCCCCCAGCGCAGCGAGACCCGCGGCCTCGGCTGCGAACTGACCCGGGAGGGGGCGCTCATTCCACTTCACGAACCAGGTCTGGCCCCCTGCCTCGCAGAGCGCCGCAGAGTTGATACAGCCTCCAGCGACCCCGCGGAGCTCGACCGCGTCCAGGGTTTGGCCGAGATACGCCCCGAGCGCGACAGCGACAGCCTCCGCCCGGCTCACGCTCCCGCCCCGAGTCGTTTCATGCCCACTTCACGAGCCCGCGGACGCCCGCGCCTCCTCGAGCACGTCCAACAATCGCTCACACGATCGAGTGACCATGGCTTGAACGATATCGAACCCGTTTGGCCCGCCGTAGTAGGGGTCTGGCACGTCCTCTCCGCCTTCGGGGTCGTATTCCCGCAGGAGCACGAGCCGAGCGGTGGCCCCGCTCGGACGGCTCGCCTCGAGGTCGCGCAGGTTCTCGCGGTCCATAGCGATCACCCAATCGAACTCGGTGTGATCGCCGGAGTGCACCTTGCGGGAAACGCTCGTGACCGCGATTCCGTTCTTGCGAGCGACGGCGATCGACCGCGGATCCGCGGGGCCCCCCGCGTGGTAGGCCGAGGTTCCCGCCGAGTCAATGGTGTAGTGCGCCTCAAGGGAGCGCGCTTGGACGAGGTGATTGAACACCGCGTCTGCTAGGGGCGAGCGGCAGATATTGCCGAGACATACGAAGAGCACGCTCGTCATGCTTCCCCCTAGAACGTCAGGTCGAGACCTTCGGCCTCGACGAAGGGCGTCAGGTGTTGGGCGACGAGCGCTGCGGCCCGAGTGAGGTCGACTTCCTCAGGAGCGCTGATCCCCTCGCAGAGCTCGCTCAGGATCCGCTCCTGGATTCGGCCGGCCTCCTGCGCCTTGTGATAGGGGATCGAGGAGTAGACGACCATCGTGTAGCGCGTCCGATAGAGAGGGGCGAGCGCCTGCTCGATTCGGGCTTCGACTCGCTTCTTGAGAATGAAGGCCGGGTCTCCGACCCGATCGCTCATCTCGACGAAGTTCTCCAGCGCCATCTCCCGAATCGCGTCGCCCGCGGGTTTGCGGGCGGCTTGATAGGCAGCGAACACGGCGCCCAGTTCGCCGCCCTCCTCGAGCAGGCCCGCCAGGATCGCCACGTCTTCGAACCCACAGTTGAGGCCTTGGCCAAAGAAGGGAACGATCGGATGCGCCGCGTCGCCTGCCAGCAGGACGCGATCCTCGAGCACCCAGGGGAAGCAGCGCACGGTCCCCAGGCGTCCCAGCGGCGCCTCGACCAGCTCCTTGGCGAACTCGGGTCCCAGGAGCGGGATCGCGTCCGGGTAGGAAGCCTCGAACAGAGCCTGGGCGCTGGCGACGTCTGAGATCGCCGCGAAGCTGACCTCGCCCTCGATCGGCATGTAGAGCGTGCCTGTGAAGCTCCCATCTCGGTTCGGCAGTCCCATCAGCATCTCGCGACCCCGCGGCCAAATGTGAAGCGCTCGCTCACTCATGGCGTAGGTCCCGTCGGAAACTGCGGGGAACAAGAGCTCCTTGTAGCCGTCGGGGAGCATCTCGGTCAGACACTCCCCTTCGACGTGCTCGAGGAGCGAGGTCCGCAGCGCAGAGGCAGCCCCGTCCGCGCCGAAGGCACGGCTGGTGTGGACTTCGAGGGGCCCGCCGGGCCTCTCGAAGTGGAGCGCGACCGAGTCGGTCGCGCTCAGGTCCGCTCGCTCGAGTGCGTGTTCGAAGTGAATCGGGATCTTGGCCGCTTCGACCGCGTTCAGGAGGGCAATGTTCAGCTCGCCTCGCGAGACCGAGTAGTTTCGCTCGCCGTCGTCCTTCCCGTAGGCCGTGTAGGTCAACTCCCCGCTGACCGAGTGCATCATGCGCCCAAACACCGGCGTCGTCAGCGCGAGGACCTCCTGTTCGAGGCCCAAGATCGCAAGGGCCCGAAGGCCGCGGGCGGTCAGGACGAGGTTGATCGAGCGCCCGGCGGCCGCCCCGGCGGCGCGCATATCTCCGCGCTTCTCGTAGACCGAGACGCCCATTCCGCGCCGCTGAAGGACCAGGGCGAGCACGCAGCCCACCGGTCCGGCACCAACCACGATCGTGTCCTTGGGAGCGCTCATAGGGGAACCTCTACCCCAGGCTTCGCTGCGGGTGCGCTCTCCGGGGGGTGTCGGTCGCGAGTCCTAGCCTGACGGCTCTCCGAGGAGGGCCTGGTTCGCTCGCTGCTCGACAGCCAACGTGAGATCCGCTCCCTCGGAGAAGCCGGAAGGCCCCAACCGGCTACAGGACGTAGCGCCAGGCTCTCGTGGAGCAAGGAGCGCCTGTCTATGAGCGACCGGCCGAGGCCTTCCAAACCCGAACCTGGAGTATAGGCATGACCCCGACCATTGGCATTGACTGGGCGAAGGACGAGCACGCGGTGTGCGTCCTGGACCCCCACGGCGCCGTAAAGGCCCACCTGACTGTTCCCCACACCCGCGAGGGCTTGGCAGCGCTCTGCCGCAGGCTGGCGAAGCTCGTCGAGGACCCCGCGGAGCTGAGGATCGCCCTGGAGCGCCCCAACGGCCTCCTGGCTGACACCGTCGTCGCCGCAGGCTTCACGCTCGTGCCGATCCACCCCAACGTGGTCAAGGCCAGCCGCCCGCGTTACTCGGCGGCGTGCGCCAAGGACGACCGTGGGGACGCGTATCTGCTCGCCGACCTGCTGCGCACCGACGGGCACCGCTTCCGCGCCCTCCAGCCGCTCTCCGACGAGGTCCGCGCGCTGCGGACGCTCGTGCGAACGCGTGACGCCTTGGTGGCCGAGCGCGTCGCGCTGGCCAATCAACTCCGCAGCACGCTCGAGAGCTTCTGGGCGGGCGCCGCGGACATCTTCGCCGACGTGGACTCGCAAATCGGCCTCGCGTTCCTCAAGCGCTACCCAAATCCTCGGAGCGCGCGCCGCTTGGGCGAGAAGCGCCTGGCGAGCTTCCTGACCAAGCACAGCTACAGCGGCCGGCGTACCCCCAAGGTTCTCCTCGAGCGCTTGCGCAAGGCGCCGCTCGGGCTCGCTGGCAAGCTGGAGGAGCAGGCGCAAGGGCAGGCCGTCCTGGCCTACGTCTCCGCTCTGCGCCCGATCGTCGCTCGCGTCCGCGAGCTGACCTCCCTGATCGAGGAGCAGATCCTCCAACTCCCTGCGGGACGCGTGGTCGCGTCCTTCCCTCGGGCCGGCAAGGTCAACGCCGCGCAGATCGTCGCCGAGCTCGGTGACGATCCCGCGCGCTTTCAGAGTGACGCCCAGCTCGCGGCCGAGGCCGGAGTCGCGCCGGTGACCTACGCCTCGGGCAAGTCGCGCGGCGTCTGCTTCCGCTGGGCGTGCAACAAGCGCCTGCGGCGCGCGATCACTTGTTGGGCAGACAACTCGCGACACGCCTCGCCGTGGGCGCGCGACGTCTACCAGCGCGCTCGCGCCAGAGGCTGCGACCACCCTCACGCCGTGCGCGTCCTTGCTCGAGCGTGGGTTCGTGTGCTCTGGCGCTGTTGGCGTGACGGCGTCTCGTATGAGCCCGCCCTCCACGGAGGGGCGCTCGCCTTCGCCGCCGCCTGACGTCCGTGCCGGCTCCCCGCAGCCGGCGGCGACTCCCTTGCGACGAACGAGCACTTCTCGTGCCGGCTGCGGAACCCGGTCGCTCTGGCCGAGCGTTAGCTCGTTTGCGGCAGGAGGCTCGGCGCGCAGCGTAGCTGTCACGCGCCAGGCACCCCCACGCCGGACCCCGTTCGCCGGAGACATACCATTCTTCCTTCCTGGCCCCCCGACTTCAGGCGGGGGCAGGGAGGAAGAAACAGCCACCTCGGCCAAGCCGACTCGCCTAGCCCTCACCGGCGCGGCGGGCATGCGCTTCGGCGTGACGAACGCGGAGCGGCCGGTGCCGAGGACCTCCTCGCGGTACAGGCTCGCTCTCGCACCGGCCGCGGAGCGTTCGGCGCGACGAAGGCGTCCGCCGCGTCGCGAGGCGCCCGCGCCCAAGCGCCAGCAGGTTCGCTCCGACCGCGCATTCGAGGTGGGTGTTGACACAGGACGTCTCACGTCACCTCCTAGGGGGGCGGGGCCAACCTACCCGGTTCTCTGCTCGGGCGCACTCGGCTCGGGCACAGGCCAGACCCTTCAGCCACGAACCGGCCGGGAGCCGAAAGGCCCGGCCGCAGGACCGGAAACAGCGTCGAAGATCGCGACATAGAGACTGCTCTGCCGCGAGCTGGCCGGGAAGCTCTGTCTCCTACCCCGTGATCCGGCGCATGAGCGCCTCCAGCGGGCCGTGGTCCCACCGCTGCCGCCAGAGGCAGCTGAACACGACGCAGCAGAGGAAGAACCCCGCTCCGAAGCTGACCGAGAACACCAGGCTGCGCCCTTCGTCCAGCGCGCCCATGGCCTGGAGCACGCCCATGCCGATCACCACGTGGGACACGTAGAGCGTCAACGCCAGCTGTCCGGTCAGCACCATCGGCCGGACCCATCGCGCAGGAAGTCGTCCGACGACACCTGCGCAGAGCGAGATCAGCGCGACCGCGGTTCCGCCCGCGGCGAGCAGATATTGAGGCATGGGCGGCATGACGCTCGTCCCCGCTAGCGCCTGAACCAAGGCCGGATCTAGCCCTTCGGCTGAACTCAAGAGGGCGCTCACGAGGGCTCGCGAACCTAGCTCAGTGACCAAGGCGACGCTCGCGGCGACGACGAACACTTTGGCGCAGGTTCGAGGCGCGGTTAGGCGCTGGCGCCCGAGCCACATTCCGACGAGGAGGAACGCAGTCCAAGGAAACACGGGGTGAAACCCGTTAAACAGGAGTCGACGCGCGAGCCCTCGGGCCGTCCACAGACCCGAGTAGCTGAGGGTCGCGAAGTTCCAGCCCGCCTCGTAGTCAAGAGTCAGGAGGAGGACGAGGAACACGAACACGAAGCCAACCGAGGCCAGCCAGAGGCGCGCAGAAGACCAGGTGATCGCGAACGCGCCGAGGCCCAAGTAGAAGGCGTAGAACTGGAGAATGTCAGCGGGCCAAATCGTGAGGTAGGCCAGGCCCACGACGAGGAGGAACAGCGCGCGCTTCCAGAGGGTCAGGCGAACCCGGCGAATCTGCTCGGGGTCTGCGGCAGAGACCGCTCGGCGCGCCCCGAGCGTGACGCCGACCCCAGCCAGGACCACGAAGGTCGCGGCGGCGCGCCCCTGCAGAAGCTGGGTCAGATTCGCCAACCAAGTCGGGCCTGACTTCGCCGCCTTGAGCACGAGCTCGTAGTTGACGAGGATCATGCCGAACACGGCCAACGCTCGCGCGACGTCGAACCCGGGGACGCGGGGAGAAGCGTCGGGGTCGGGGGCTGGGAGAGTCTCTGGCTGGGCGTCGGGTTCCATAGGGCAGCGGCAGGGCTAGCAGCGCCCCTACTCAGGGACCAACGAAAGCCAGGCGGCCGCCCGCGCTCGCACCTCACCCCGACTCCCTGCCGCCGGACGGAGGCTCACGAGTTCAGCGGTCTGATCGTGCCAGGCGATCGCGATCGGAGCCCCTTTGGGGAGCGTCAGGGTGGCCAGATCCCGATCGAGCAGGTGCCAAAGGCGAAGTCCCCCCCGAACGGGGATCGCCAATGTGGACGAACTTCGAGACCACCGAACCTGACCCGCGAACTCACCGCTTGGACCCGGCTCTATGGTTCCTAGGGGGCGGCGGAAGGGACTCGCCCAGACCGAGACGCGCTCGCGCGACTGAACCGCCAAGAATCCCGAGCTGGCGGTCCAATCAAAGGACGCGATCCTAAAGCGGTGAAGATCGAGACCGGCCACCGGCGCGAGGCTGGGTGGCTCGAACACAAAGAGGTGATCGCCCGCGGCTCGAACGAAGCGCGTCGAGGCGGGGTCGGGGTCCCAGCTGGCAGGAGGGCCGCTCCAGGGAAGCTCGGCCGAGGAGTCGCCGTCTTTGCGGGGATCTGGCAAGCGGGACGCCTTCTCCTGATCGCGACCCCAAAGACAAACGCCCTTCAGCGAATCGGCGAGCAGCCACTTGCCGTCGGGCGAGAAGGAGACCGTGCGAAGCCACTTGGCGTCGAGCAAGGCGCGGCTTCGCTTTCGACGTCCTACGTCGACGATCTCCGTGAACATCCGGGCCTTCATCCCGCTCGCGCCTACGGCGAGCGCCGTCCCCGGGCCAAGGAAGGGTCCCGTGAATACCCCACGCTGGATCCCGTCGGGATAGCCAGCCTTGATCGCCAAGGCCCGCTCGCCGCTCGAATCGAAGCGAAGCAAGATCCCGAGGCCCAGGACGACGATCCCCTGCTCGCCCCACGCTAGATTCGTCCCTGTCGTCTTGCACTCCCAGCGTCGGATCGGCACCTCCGCGGGCGGCTGGAAGATCTGGACCCGGCCGCCCCCGTCCAAGGTCGCTAGCTCCTCGGACTCCGGAGACCAGGCGAAGGCGACCAGGGGCGAGGACTCACCCCTCACTTGCAGCACACGGCGATTTGAGCGCGGGTCGAACACTCGCAACTCTCCCTTGGCTCCAGAGCGCATAGTCGCGAGCCAAGTGCCCTCCTTGCTCCAGCAGAGCTTGTCGAAAGGGCGATCGTGTACTCGTGGGCCCGACTGGATCTCGAGCGGCTCTCGATTCTGTCTCGTGAATCGCCAAGCTCGTGAGGCGGCGTGGGCCACCATCAATCGGCGCCGGGGTGAGTCTTCGCGCTCCAGGGCTCGGCTGATCGCGTCGAGCGCGGCTCGCCAATCTCTGACCTCTATCGAGCGTCGCGCGCTCAGCTGGAGGTTTTCCCCCAAGAGCCTCTCGGAGCGGGCGAGCTCGGTTCGGGCCGCGGCCCTCCCCTCCTCGGCGGCGCCCAAGGCTGTCGTGAGTTCGCCTCGAGCTGCGGCCTCCGCCTCCCGAGCGCGCTCGGCCCCGTCCCGCTCGGCGCTGGCATGTCGCTCGGCGTCGATCGCACGATCCCGCTCCCCGCGCAAGCGACTCAGGAACACTCCTCCGCTGATCAGGATCGCCAACAGCGAGAGCGTGATCGAGGCCACCACCACGCGAGCCGTGCCTGGATTGCGGCGAGTCCACTTGCCGAGTCGCTCTCGAAGCCCAGGCGCTCTTGCGCTGATCGGCTCCGAGCGCAACCAGCAGCCGAGGTCGTCGGCGAGGGCCTGAGCGTGGGGATAGCGCTCCTCGGGCTCCTTCGCGAGGCATGTCAGCACGATCCGTTCGAGGTCGGCGTCGATCTCGGCTCGAAGCGTGGCAGGAGCCGGCGGGTCGCGGCGCACGACCATCGCGAGCAGGTCACCCAAGCGATCGGCGCGGAAGGGCAACTCGTTGGTCAGCGCCTCGAAGAGCACGACGCCGAGGCTGTAAATGTCGCTCCGTCGATCGACCAGGTCGACTTGGCCAGCCGCCTGTTCAGGGCTCATGTAGCTCGGCGTCCCGAGGAGCACACCGGCCTTGGTGAGCCGACTGCTCTCGTCGTCGATCTCCCTCGCGAGTCCGAAGTCGGCCAGACGGGGCGTGCCGTCCTCGCCCAACAGCACGTTGTCTGGCTTCAAGTCGCGGTGGAGAATTCCCATTCGGTGGGCATAGGCCAGCCCCTCAGCGGCGCCCGCCACGATGCGCGCGGCTCGCTCCAAGTCGAGTTGACCTTCGCGCAGACGATCGCCGAGGCTCCCGCCTGCGACGTAGTCCATGACCAGATAGGGTCCCTGGGGAGACTCGCCGAACTCATGGACGGAGGCGACGTTCGCGTGCCGCAATCTCGCCGCAGCCCGGCCTTCGATCGCGAAGCGCTGTCGCATTGCAGAGGTTGCTTCTGCGCCTGCGCTGAGGAGCTTTAGCGCGACCTGATGGCCGAGTTGCTCGTGCCGAGCCAGGTAGACCAACCCCATTCCGCCCTCGCCCAGCTGGCGCTCGATGCGGTAGGGACCGATCTGGACAGGCGGGGCGTCCTCTCCAGCTTGGCGCTGCGAAATCTGGGGCGGCGTGCGCTGAGCATGGGTCCTAGCTACCGCGACGCGCTCTGAAGTCCGGGAGGCCCTCCAGAGCTGCTCGAGCCGCGCGCGCTGATCGGCACTCAAGGAGCGCGCGATCGTCGCGAGCGCCTCGCCAAGGGACCCGCTCGCGACCGTAGGCAGCAGGGCGCTGGCTTGAGCGGGAGTGATCAGCGCGAGTTGAACCGCTTTGTGAAGGAACGCGTGTTGAGCGGCTTGGGGAGTCGCGGGAATCGTCACGGGTAGCCCTCAGGCGGCTCTGCTGGTTGCGTCACTCAAGACGCCCTGGCTCCAACACCCGAGGGCCCCTTTCAAAGCGCACGTGCGAGTTTCCCGCACACGGCTAAATGACCATCTTCTCATGGCTGCCTCGCCTCCCCTGGAGAGCGAATCGTTCCGCGTAGCCGATAGAGGCCGTGTTCCTTCACGAAGCGTTCGCGAGGCCAATCCCGTAGGTTACAGCGCCTGACGTTGCCACGCCTAAGAAGAGAGACCGTCTGTCTCTCGGGTCAGACGGCGGGCGGGGGTAAACCCCGCACCCTACCGACCGCACGGCCCCTTCAACGCATCCGAGTCGGCCTTCAACGCATCCGAGTTGGCATTCAATGACCCGTCCCGGGTGGCTCGCGACACGCTCTTGTAGGGGCGGGGTTTACCCCCGCCCGGCCCCGACGCCGCGGCGAGCGGCCTCTGAGGAGGCTCCCCGGCGCCTCTCGCGCGCTTGATCGCGGCGCGCCGCGGATAATTTCCGGAAGGCTCTAAACCTCTCGAGTCGGGCGGCGTTTCCCCTCTGACGCAAGACGGAACTCCTCGCTCCTCGCAAGGTCCGCCATGAGACTCTCGACCCTGTCCCTGCTGCTCTGCCTCTCCCTGCAGCCGGTTCTCCTCGCCCAAGATTCCGCTTCGAAGCCCAACGAGCGTCTCCATGCTCCGGTCCGGGTCCGGGTCGGCGCCGAGCGGCTGACTGCAACGTCCCTCCTCCGCCTCTGGGCTGCGGCCAGCGGACGCAGCCTCAGCACCACCCCCACCATTGGGAACCTACCGATCTCCCTCACCGCGGGCGATCACGAGCTGAGCAGGACGGACCTGCTCGAGCTACTCGCGAGGCACAAAGTCACGGTGATCGAGAGCGAGACCTCGATCCACGGGCTCTCGTTCCGCGAGGTCCAGGCCCAAATCGGAGCGACGAAGTGCCCGATCTTCGCGAGCGACGCGGACCTCCCGGTTCTGAACACACCGATCACCCTCACCTTCGAGGTCCAGCACGGAGCCGGGAACGCGATCTACGCTAGCCTGCGCGGAATCATGGCTCGCGACCCGACGCGCGGCGGCAACGTCCTCTATGTCCAGGGGCCCGAGCGCCTCGTGATCACGGGCATGGCGCCCAAGGTCGCCGCCTACCGCGATTTGATCCTCCTCCTCGACAGCGCCCCCGACGCCCGGATCGTCAGCGTCTATCGCGTCCCGAGTAACACGTGGGAACAGCTCAAGACCCTCACCGACGAGGCCCTCCGCGAGCGCTTGCTCTCGCGGACCGACAAAGACGTGATCCGCATCGAGGAGGTTCGTGTCGCCGGAAGCGACGCCTCTTTTAAGCGCAAGTTCCACGCGGGAACCGAGGTCTCGTTCATGAAGCTCGAGCTGTTCCGGCCTCGCGGTCCAGTGAAGGGTGGCCGCCTAAGGCCAACCACGTCAACGAGGATTCGCCTCTCGATCACCCAGTCCTCGGGCGCCGAGAACTTCCAAAGCGAGGTCGAGGTCGACTCGCCCCAGACCGGACCCGGCGCGATCGCGAGTGTGTCCCTCAAGGGAGCGGACGCTGGCAAGCTGGTCGTGGTCGTGTCCCGGGCCACCGAGGCGACGAGCCCGACGCGAGACAAGGCCAGGTCGAAGGGCGTTGGAGTCAAGGCGCTCTCCTCGGACGAGATTCGGCGCCAGGTCTCGATCGCGGAGCGGAAGGTCGCGCCGCGCTGGGGGATCAAGGTGGTGAAAGCCACCATCGATCCGAGGCCGCTGGCGCGAAGCACGTTCGTTATCCGAACCAGTGAAGAGTCCGGATCTGTGGCGTTCGAACGAGCGTTCAAGGGGCACCCAACCCTCCTCGGACAGGCGGGCCGGATCCGGCCCCTCAAGAAGGGCGAGGGAGCCGGCTTCGAGTTCGAGTTCGTCGTCAAGATCAAACCGGCGAAGTAGCCGTCCGATCAGCGCGCGGCGCTCCCTGCTCCTTCGACCAGGCGCTAGCTCGTGGCCTTGGGTCGGGTCGTGCGCCCGCCTCCGTTCACGGCCGGCCGCCGGTCGCTCGACGCGGGCTGATAGCCTTGGGCCGGATACCCCGCGCCTCGGTCGGCCCGTGGTGCGAGGGGAGGCGGTGCGCAGTGAGCGCCTGGCGAGAGACCGTCGAGTGGGCCCGCCAGAGCGGAGACTTGAGCGAGCCGACACTGGAGTGGGTCGCGGCTCGTCTGACCGAGGCTCAGCCCCAGACACCAGAGGCCCTGATCCGTTCGCTCCAGGGAGGCCCTCTACAGCGCGCCGAGGGAGAGCTCCTAGTGGAGATCTTTCGCCGCTCGTGGGTGGCGACCCCTGCGGCTGCACCTCCCCGAGTGGGCGAAGTCGTGACTCCCAGGCGCGGTGAACTCCTCGGTGAGCGATTTAGGGTGGTCGGCTTGCTCGGGCAAGGCGGGATGGGCGCTGTGTTCTGCGTCGACGACCTGCGCGCCAGGCGGCGCGTCGCGCTCAAGCGACTCACCTCCGCGCTGCCCACAGCGCGGCTGCTCAAGCGCTTCGAGCGAGAGGCCCAACTCACGGCGAGGGTCCGACATCCTGGGTTAGTGCGGGTCCACGAGGTCGGAGAACTCGAGGGGCAGGCCTTTATCCTTTACGAGCTCGTCGAGGGCGCTAGAACGCTCGGCGACTCGCTCACGGGGCTCTCGCGCTCCGATCGGCTTGACTGCCTCGAGGAGATCGCGGATGCGGTCGCCGCGCTCCACGCGGCGGGCATCATCCATCGCGATTTGAAGGCCGAGAATGTGCTGATTGACGCCGCGGGGCGTGCTCGGATTCTCGACCTCGGGATCGCCCTCGACCTCGAGGACCAGCGCCTCTCGCACACGGGCGAGGTGCTGGGGACACCCTCCTACATGGCGCCCGAACAGGTGTTCGGAAAGAAGGGCCAGATCGGCCCGACCACGGACGTGTGGGCTCTGGGCGTCCTGCTCTATGAGCTTCTGTACGACGCGCTGCCCTTCGAGGGCACGACCCTCGTCGCTCTGATGGCTCAGATCGCCAGCGGCGCGGACTCAATCAAGGACGGCGGGGACGCTCCTGCGGCGCTCCGAGCGGTGTATCTCCGCGCCCTGGCGCCGGCGCAGGGAGACCGCTTCCAAGACGCGCTTGGATTTCACGACGCGCTCGCTGCTGCACGGCTCGAGCCCTCTCGTCGTCTGCGGACGCCTGCCGCCATTGCGCTGTCCCTGGTCCTCCTAGGGAGCCTACTTGGTGTGTTCAACGCCCTAGCCTCGGAGCGCGGCGCGAGCGCTCCCTCTCCTTGGGTGGCCGCTGCGCCGCTTGCTTCCTCTTCGCCGGAGGTCGCCTCGGGCGAGCGGATCGACGCTGAGCAGCTCCTGCGCCAGATCCGCTCCTCCCTTCGGACGGAGAGCCCTGCGGACTTGGGTGCCCTCCTCGCCACCACGAACGAAGCGCTCGTGACCCGCCCTCGCTGGGGTCTGGCCCTCGCGGCGCGATCCTGGGCTCGCTGCTTCCAGAGCCCCGAGCGCTACGCGGGGAGCCGGGCGGACTTCGAGCGCGCCGCGAGGGTCGCGCCGCAGTCG